>CAIZHC010000034.1 GCA_903932705.1 uncultured Actinomycetes bacterium
GAAGTGAGCGTCGTACTGAGTCAACGTCAACTTTCCACCCCAACCAGCTGTTGCTGGTGCTGTGACCTTGAAACCAACTGCTGCTTCTGCTGCAATGATCAAAGCTGCTTCAGAGGTACGGCGAGTGTTTCCTGGTGAGCCCCAGAGAAGGTTAACTGCGACAGGAGTTGTCTTGCCAGCAGATGGGTACCACTTCTTCACCAAAGCAAGAGCTGCAGCGGTGCGTGAAGCCTGAGTCCCAGCGTTGTAAGCACCCATGCCGTTAAGAGCAGCGGTGTGTGCATACTGTGGGTTTCCAGGAAGGTTGATTACTGAACCAAGAACAACTGTATTTGGGTTGACCGGCTTCAATAGCTTGTCAACGATATCTTGACGAGGGTAGGCGAGTAAGAATGCCTTGCGGAGATCCGCAGCCTTCTGGCCACCTGCCATTGCGAATGGGCCTGAGTAAGTATCAGTTCCACTTGAAGCAACGCGAAGCTCAATGTGCTCGAAAGCGAGTGAGCTTGTGGTTGTTACGGTTGCAGTTTTGATTGCCTTGAGTTGGGCAACAGCATCAGCTGTTGGTTGACCCTGGTACACATCTGCATCACCGTTCGCAATTGCTTGAGCTGATGGTGAACCGTCAGCGATACCCTGCTTGATAACAACAGTGTTGATTCCTGAAAGTGCTGGACCTGAGTTATAGGTTGGGCTTGCAACCATTGTGATTGCGTTAGCGTCTACTGACTTGAGCATGTATGCACCGTTGTTAACGAGCAACAATGGATTGGTTGAGCTATCGATTGTTGTTGCGTTGTAACCGTTGGTGTAAACATCGCCCATTGCCTTCAACGCAGCGGTGTTCTTGGAATAAACATCTGAGATGAACTTGGCTGTTGCAGCCGCATTCTCTGAAGCTGATCCAAGTGACTTCTTGCCAGCGGCAAGCTCTTCAAGAGCGTGCACTGGGAGAGTGATTCCAGGACCGTTTAGTGCATAGTCAGGAATTGCTGAGTCGTACTTGACTGTCATGCTCATCTTGTCAGCGGAAAGTGTTGGAGTTCCAACAACATGCTGATCGTAAACCGCACCGTAGAGGCCAGAGTTGAAGACTGGAGTATCTTTGTTTGGATCTCCAAGTCCAGCAGCCTTGTTGTAATCAGCGCTGGTAATCACGTGAGAAAGGAGAAGATCCGCCGCAGTGATTGGAGCGCCATCGGACCAGACGCGTCCTGGTGCGATTGTGTAGGTGACTTCAAAGTCACCAGTCTTGTTCTTTGAGACTCGGTAAGAGCCAAGAGTTGGATTGTTGACAATGTTGAGCTTGTCGTCGTAATGGAAGAGACCCATTCCGGTGAGATAAGCAACGTCGCCGTTGATGACGATGTTGGTATCTGGTGTGAGGTTGTTGATCGAGGTAAAGGTGTTGCTCTCGATGACAACGACCGTGCTACGTGCAGCGGCTTGTGCTGGAACAGCAACAAAACCGATTAACGCGACCGAAGCTGCGGATACCGCGGCGACGATGGAGCGCGTCTTAAGGCGTGCTTTCATCTTTTCTCCTTTTTAGGTGAGCCGACCGATTTTGCCTAGAGTTCACTAAGCCTTCACCAGTCTGCACGAGGGGTACCAAGTGGGGTCATCTTGCCCTATTTGTCGGGTTCTTTTCAATAGAGTAGGGGCATGACCTACGGCACCTCCCCCGGCGAGCGCTTTGCATTTACGCCAGGGAGCCAAATTTCGGGAAAATTAGGTCGAACCGGAGTTATTTCTACCCCTCACGGGGAGATTCAAACCCCGGCTTTCATCCCAGTTGGGACTAAGGCGACGGTCAAAGGCGTCCTTCCTGAATCCATGAAAGGGCTAGACGCCCAAGCCCTGCTCTCTAACGCCTACCACCTCTATTTACAGCCCGGTCCAGCTATTGTTGATGAAGCTGGCGGCCTCGGCTCCTTCATGAACTGGCCTGGTCCAACCTTCACCGATAGCGGCGGATTTCAGGTTCTCTCTCTCGGGGTGGGCTTTAAGAAGGTTATTGCCATGGATACCGAGACATTCCGCTCAGATGAGGTCATTGCGGATAATAAGGAACGACTGGCTCACGTTGATGATGATGGCGTGACCTTTAAATCCCACCTTGATGGCTCAATGCACCGGTTCACTCCCGAGGTCTCGATGCAGGTCCAGCACCAACTAGGCGCAGACATCATCTTCGCCTTCGATGAGTGCACCACCCTCCACAACACCCGGAGTTACCAGGAGCGCTCCCTGGAGCGAACCCGACTTTGGGCTAAGCGCTGCCTTGTAGAGCATGGACGGTTGACCCAAGAGCGCAGCCATCGCCCGTACCAGGCTCTCTTTGGAGTCCTTCAAGGTGCTCAATATGAGGATCTGCGTCGAAAGGGAGCCCGCGACCTCTCAGGCCTAAATGAAGTTGGAATTTCCTTCGATGGCTTTGGCCTTGGCGGTGCTCTCGACAAAGAGAATCTTGGAACCATCGTGAGTTGGATGTGCGAGGAACTCCCCCGCGATAAACCTCGCCACTTGCTTGGAATTGGTGAGCCAGACGACCTCTTCATTGGTGTTGAAAATGGCGCTGATACATTCGACTGCGTTGCACCCAGTCGTCAAGCAAGAACGAGCGCTGTCTTTACAAGGGATGGCCGCGTCAACCTGAGCAATACGAAGTATCAACGCCAGTTCGCACCTATCGACGAAGATTGCGATTGTTATACCTGTACCAACTACACCGCTGCTTATGCTGCCCATCTCTTCAGATCAAAGGAGATGGTGGCCGGAACTCTTGCAACAATTCACAATGAACGATTCATAGTTCGACTGGTGGATCAGATGCGCGCAACAATTGAGAGCGGAGATTTCTTGGAGTTCAAGAGAGAGTTCTTAGGTCGTTTCTATGTTGGAAATCCCAAGCGTCAAGCGACTTGAAATGAACGCTTAGACAAACCCATCCAGTAACCATCAATAGTTGTATCCGGTGCAACATCGGCTTTAGTTGCGGCACCGAGAGTGATAAAGATTGGCGCAAAGTGTTCAACCGTTGGATGTGCATACGGCATTCCTGGAGCTAATGATTTGTAATTCATCAACTCATCTACTGCTCCGCGGCTTAATACCTCTTGAGCCCAGAGATCAAACTCAACGCTCCAGCCTGGAGGTGTTGCATCAATACTGAAATCACGAAGAAATGGCAGACCGTGAGTCATGAATCCGCTACCGATGATGAGTACTCCCTCTTCGCGAAGCGGAGCTAACTGTTGGCCGATTTTGAAGAGTTTTTCGGGATCATGGGTTGGGATGGACATTTGAAGAACTGGAATATCTGCATCCGGAAACATCTTAAGCAAAGGAACATAAGCACCGTGATCAAGTCCCCGGTTAGGTTGCTCTGCAACGCTCTCATTCATCAAGGCCTTAATTCGTGCGGCAAGTTCTGGGGCCCCAGGTGCGCGGTATTGCAGGTTGTAATACTTCGGGGCAAACCCACCGAAATCATAAATTAGTGGAGTAGCGCCGCTCGTTGATCCAACTGTTAAAGGTGCTGACTCCCAGTGCGCGCTCACAACCAAAATCGCCTTGGGACGTGCCATCTCATTTCCCCATGAAGCCAATTGAGAACTCCATAGCGGATCATCTAAAAGAGGAGGTGCGCCATGACCAA
>CAIZHC010000035.1 GCA_903932705.1 uncultured Actinomycetes bacterium
ACTTGATATCTTGATTGAAGCGGTCTCACTTCGTTGGTCATCATCAATGGATTTTGCTGGAGCATTTGAGCAACTTGCGATTGAAGCAGAGGCCACCGCTGCAAATGGCGATGGCACTATCGATCGCGTGCAAGATGAACTCTTCTCTTTCCAGTCGGTATTAAGCGATAACCAAGATTTGCGTCGCATCCTCGGAGCACTCGCTGGATCACCTGAAGGAAAAGCAGAGATCATCAACTCATTGCTCGCCGGCAAAGTTGCGCCTTCGACCCTTCGTCTCTTGACCTATATGGTCAACGACTTGGCTGGTCGCGTAATTGATCAAGTTCTAGAAGTTTACGTACAAGCAGTTGCGGCCAGGCGCAATCGCTTGATCGTCTTGGTCCGCTCCCGCTCTGCGTTGACACCAGCACAGGCCGAGAAGTTGTCCGCTCTCATGATTGAGCAAGTCGGTCAACCTGTTCACCTCAACTTCGAACTTGATCCATCTGTAATCGGTGGCGTCTCAGTTCGATTTGCAGATGAACTCGTCGATGGAACTATCAGCACCCGTTTGCAAGAAGCAGGACGAGCACTAGCCGTTTAACAAAGTTTAAGTTTCTCACTTCGGCAAATGTCTGAAGTGGGGTTTAGTTAGAGGAGAAGAAGATGGCCGAACTCACGATCCGTCCCGAAGAGATTCGCGATGCGCTGGCAAAGTATGTTGAGGCATACAACCCCGGCACAGCAGCCCGCGATGAAGTCGGAACTGTTACTGAGGCAGGAGATGGCATCGCACGTGTAGAGGGCTTGCCTTCCACGATGACCAACGAGCTTCTTAAGTTTGAGAATGGCACACTCGGATTGGCGCTGAATCTAGATATTCGCGAGATCGGTGTTGTTATCCTCGGTGAGTTCACCGGCATTGAAGAGGGAACATCCGTACGTCGTACCGGCGAGATCCTCTCTGTTCCAGTTGGAGATGGCTTCCTCGGTCGCGTTGTTGACCCACTCGGTCGTCCAATTGATGGAAAGGGCGAGATCAAGGCAGAAGCAATGCGCGCCTTGGAACTTCAGGCTCCATCTGTTGTGCAACGCCAACCAGTTAAAGAGCCAATGCAGACAGGCATCAAGGCTATTGATGCGATGACAGCTATTGGTCGCGGACAACGCCAGTTGATCATTGGTGACCGTCAGACTGGTAAGACCGCGATTGCAATCGACACCATTATTAACCAGCGCGATAACTGGAAGTCTGGCGATCCAAAGAAGCAGGTTAAGTGCATCTACGTTGCTATCGGTCAGAAGGGTTCCACCATCGCATCTGTTCGCGGTGCATTGGAAGAGGCTGGCGCAATGGAGTACACAACAATCGTTGCATCTCCAGCATCAGATCCAGCTGGTTTCAAGTACCTCGCTCCTTACACCGGTTCTGCAATTGGTCAGCACTGGATGTACGCAGGACAACACGTTTTGATCATCTTTGATGATCTCTCAAAGCAGGCTGAGGCTTACCGTTCGGTCTCCTTGTTGCTTCGTCGTCCACCAGGTCGTGAGGCTTACCCAGGCGATGTCTTCTATTTACACTCACGTCTGCTCGAGCGTTGCGCAAAGCTCTCTGATGAGCTCGGCGGCGGTTCAATGACTGGACTTCCAATCATTGAGACAAAGGGAAATGACGTCTCTGCCTTCATTCCTACAAACGTGATTTCTATTACCGATGGTCAGTGCTTCCTTGAGACCGACCTCTTCAACGCCGGTGTACGTCCAGCTATCAACGTAGGTATCTCCGTATCTCGCGTTGGTGGATCTGCACAGACCAAGGCTGTGAAGAAGGTTGCTGGTCGCTTGCGTCTTGACCTCGCTCAGTACCGCGAGCTTGAAGCATTCGCAGCTTTCGGTTCTGATCTTGATGCTGCATCAAAGGCTCAACTCGAGCGCGGAGCTCGCATGGTCGAACTCCTCAAGCAGGGTCAATACTCACCTTACTCAGTAGAGCGCGAAGCGGTTTCAATCTGGGCTGGAACAACCGGAAAGATGGATTCAGTTGCGGTCTCAGATATTCGCCGCTTTGAATCTGAACTCCTTGAGTTCATCGCTACTCGCCACTCCCAAGTTTTTGAAGTTATCGCCGAAACTCGTGAGCTCTCTGATGACACCATCGCAGCGCTTACCAAGATCGTCGATGAATTCAAGTTGGAATTTACGGTAGGAAACTAAGTAAAAAATGGGTGCCCAACTTAGAATCTATCGCCGCCGAATGCGTTCGGTTAAGGCGACTAAAAAGATTACGCGAGCGATGGAGCTTATTTCTGCTTCCCGCATCGTGAAGGCGCAGCAGAGGGTTCAGGCTTCATCGCCTTATTCAACGGAACTTACCAATGCTGTGCGCGCAGTTGCGCTCTCGTCTAATACAGCCCACCCACTTACATCGGTTGCCGAGAATCCAAAGCGCGCCGCAGTCCTGATCATCACCGCTGACCGCGGAATGGCGGGTGCTTACTCAAACGCTGCAATCAAAGAGGGAGATCTCTTGATTGCAACGCTAAAGGCTCGCGGTCTGGCAGTCGATGCATATCTCGTGGGTCGCAAGGCGGTTAACTTCTACCGTTTCCGCGATCGCGCGATTGCCGCCTCATGGACAGGTTTCTCAGATAACCCAACTTTCGAAAAGGCTCAAGAAGTTTCTGCAGCCCTTATCGAAACATTCCTTGCCGACTCAAGTGCTGCAGGAGTTGATGAACTCCACATTATTTATACCAAGTTCAAATCCATGATCTTGCAGGAGCCAGTGGCAGATGTTCTTCTCCCACTTGCAACAGCTGGTGCCCCAGAGGGCGAAGCCACAGGATCTGCATATGAATTTGAATCAAGCGCCGAGAGCGTTCTGAACGCTTTGCTTCCACGTTATGTAGAAGCCCGTGTATTTAACGCGATGTTGCAATCTGCTGCTTCAGAGCATGCAGCTCGCCGTCGCGCCATGAAGTCAGCAACTGACAATGCTGATGAGCTCATCAAGTCGCTCACCCGACTTGCGAATGCGGCCCGTCAAGCCGAAATTACTCAAGAGATCAGTGAAATTGTTGGCGGCGCAGATGCGCTTGCCTCAGCTAGCGCAGGGAGCGAATGATGTCAGAGACAACCAAGTTGGCAGGAAAGCAAGGTCGCGTGGCCCGAGTAATCGGACCTGTCGTTGACATTGAGTTCCCCGCAGATGCAATGCCTGCGATCTTTAATGCCCTCACAGTTGAGGTGACGCTCTCAGGTGAGAAGCGCAAGCTCACACTGGAAGTTGCTCAGCACATTGGAGATAACGTCGTTCGTGCGATCTCAATGGCACCTACCGATGGAATGGTTCGCGGCTCTGAAGTTACCGACACTGGTTCACCAATCATGGTTCCAGTCGGAGATGTAACAAAGGGTCACGTTTTCAACACTCTTGGTGAGTCACTC
>CAIZHC010000036.1 GCA_903932705.1 uncultured Actinomycetes bacterium
CACCGAATTGTTGGGCGATCACCCACGTTTAAGTGAGATTGAAACACACCTTCCAATCAGCGCAAGCTGGATTAGAGGTTCCGATGGATTTATTGCATTTGGAAGTTATAAAACACATCGCGTTTCAGGTAAGAAGAGATTTGCTGATGCTTCCAACTGGTGGAAGAACGAGCTCTCCCAATTAGAAATTAAAAACAATGTACATGGTGTTGGTACCGGTCCAATCCTCTTTGCATCATTTGCCTTTGCTGAAGATGAACCATCCGTTTTAACTATTCCTGAAATCGTAGTTGCCCAGAAAAATGGAAAGTCTTGGATCACGTGGATTGGAAATGGGCAACCAGAGTTAGTAACCCAGATAATTGCTCAAGTTGGTCTCAACCTAACCTGGGCTCAAGGTGCCCTATCTGATGAAGAGTGGAGCGCTTCAGTAAATGCCTCTGTTTCGCAGATAAAGGCGGGGAAACTCGAAAAGGTTGTTCTGGCGAGAGATGTCATCGCGCATGCAGATAAAGAAATCAATCCTGCCGCGTTGATTCAATCACTTGAAACTGAATACCCATCCACCTGGCTCTTCCTTGTCGATAACTTGATTGGAGCTACACCAGAGCTACTTGTGAGACTTAGCAAATCACTCGTTACCTCGCGGGTACTCGCAGGAACCATTCGACGCACTGGAGATGAAGAGCGGGACTTTGCGCTCGCGGGATCTCTCGCGAAATCTTCCAAAGATCTCGAGGAACATGAGTACGCGGTTCGTTCTGTGGCTGAAGCTCTCGAACCTTTTGCTTCTTCAACCAACGTACCTGATGCACCATTTGTACTTCACCTTCCAAATGTTATGCATTTGGCAACCGATGTAACTGGTGTCATTAATGACAGTGCTTCCAAAGTTGATATATTCAAATTAATCGCAGCCCTGCATCCTTCGGCGGCAGTCTGCGGAACCCCAACAGATGTAGCGCGAGATCTCATCACCGAACTTGAATCGATGAATCGCGCCAGATATGCCGGACCCGTTGGTTGGATTGATGCACATGGAGATGGCGAGATGGGAATTGCGCTCCGCTGCGGTCAGATTGCGGAAGATCATCGCTCTATTCGCCTATTTGCTGGGTGCGGAATTGTTGCTGGATCAAGTGCAGAGCAGGAGCTTGCTGAAAGTCAGGCTAAATTGCTACCAATGCGGAGCGCACTTACCAGGCTCTGAGTAACTTCTTTTAGCCGATCGGCGTTTGTAAGGCGATCAGGAACTTCCACAATCACAAATTTCAATCCCTTCTGTGAGTGAACAATCGAGCGAATCAGATCAGATGCGCTCTTTACCCTCGTTACTTCAGCTCCAAATCCAGCGATTACTCTCTCTAAATCTAGATGATGAGGTGTGCCAAATATCTTTTCAAATCCTTCAACTCGCGCCTGAGGCAGGGTGCTGAAGATTCCACCGCCGTCGTTGTCGATTACAAAAATCGTGAGATCAGCTGCTGATGGGTTTGCTAAAGCAGATATATCGTGAAGAAAAGTCACATCACCTAATATCGCAAAGGTGGATTGGAAGTGCTCGGCAATTCCGAAGGCGGTGGAGATGTTTCCATCGATGCCAGCTAAACCGCGATTTGCAAAGGTATTTATTCCTGAGCGCGGAGATGCAAATGCCTCAACATCCCGGATTGGTCTACTACTTCCGATAAAGAGTGCAGATTGATCCGGTAAATTCTTAGAAATTATTGCAATCGCCAACTGCTCGGACCATTCCAGTGAAAGGTGCTTCTGCGCAATTTCTGAGAGATTTTTCCACTTCGCCAACCAAGCAGAGTCCGGCGAAAGATCGACTTGAGGCAGAGTAAGGAGAACTTGATTTGCTACCCGCTCAGTATCAATCGATTCAGTTCGAGGATCAATCACGATTACATCGGAGCACTCAGCGATAAGAGAATTAATACTCCTGGAGAGAGTTGTGCGTCCGATAACAATTATCTGTTCTGGTTTATAAGCAATGCGGAGTTCAGAATCGCTAAGAAATAGCGCGGCATGTGAAATTGCTTGTGGGAAAGAGAGTGGATCTTCTGCGATGAGCGGCCACGAGAGATCTCGCGCCAACTCCGAGATAGCACTCACATCAAAGCCAGCTCGATCATGTCCGACGATGAGCAAACCGCGTGATTTAACTTCAATGACTGATGCTGACTGCGTCGTGCGCTCTCCTCGTGGGTGAGGAGCAAGACCAGATAGCCAATCACCTTCTCCTGCCGGCAGGAGCGGTTCATCAAATTGCACATTGAAATGAACTGGACCATCCCCCAGGTGATCACTGACAACAATCGCACTTGCTATATCAATTGTTGTTATCGGAGCTAACAATCCATCTTGTATTGTTGTTTGGTTGGCGCCTGTACGTCGCAATCGCGCGGGGCGATCTGCAGTAATGATGAGAAGTTTATTTGCAGAGTGATAAGCCTCAAGAGCAGCAGGATGGTAATTAGCCGCTGCGGTACCACTTGTGCAAATCACAGCCACAAAATTATCCGAGGCCTTTGCTAAACCGAGAGCAAAGAAGGCAGCTCCGCGTTCATCGATTCGAACATAAAGGTTTACGAGCCCCTCAGCTTCGGCTTCATGCAGCGCGATTGATAGAGGTGCATTGCGAGAACCGGGCGATAGAACAAAATCAGAGACCCCAACCTCAACGAGTTGGCGGATGAGATTGCGGGCAAGTGTGGTTGCGTTCATTCACTTCCCCTTTCAATCAACTCTAGAGTTCTAACAATACGGTTCTTCCAATGGGTAACGCGCTCTGCAGAGGCGAGATACCTCTCACGCAATACCGGTTCTCGACGCATAACTTCGATGTAGCCATCCTTAGCCAAAGTTGCGGGATCACATACATCTCCCTCGAAGAGTGCGACGGTTCCGAGGCCACATGCTCTGGATTCTTCAGGGAATGAGGCCGCGAGAGCTAAGCCATGTGAAATACCCACTCCAGTTTCAAGAGCGCTAGAAACCACTACAGGTAAGCCAATTTCCTTAGCGATCTGATGCGCGGCCGTAAAACCTCCGAGTGGTTGCCATTTCAGAATTGCGAAATCTGCATAATCTGAGAAGTTCTGAAAACCTTC
>CAIZHC010000037.1 GCA_903932705.1 uncultured Actinomycetes bacterium
AAGAAGCACAATTGCCCAGAAGAAGTCGTTGTAAATCCAGGTCGTCATCAAGACGCCAAGAGATGCGAGCGCTGGACGAAGCAGTGGCAAGATAATGCGGAAAAAGTGGTTCCACACATTTGCACCGTCAACAAGAGCTGACTCTGAGATCTCTTTTGGAATTGTGCGCAAGTAGTTGGTCAAAACGAATGTGGCAAAGCCCACCTGAATTGCTACGTGTACCAAGATCAATCCCAGCTGGGTGTCGTAGAGAAGTCCATTGCTGTTAATGAAATGTGGAACGTGAATCTTCAAGTAGATTCTAAAAAGCGGAATGAAGAGCAACTGAGGTGGGAGCAAATTACCTGCGGTAAAGAGCATCAACATAGGTACGCTGAATTTAGATTCATAACGGCTAAGTACGAATGCAATCATTGAAGCCAAGAACAAGGTCAGAACAACTGCAGGAACTGCGACCTCACATGAGTTGAGGAAGAAGAGCCACATTCTTGATTGAACGAAGGCATGATAATAATTGGTAAATGTCAGGTGATTTGGCCATGACATTACGCCCTTCTTGATCACATCGTCATACGGTCTAAATGACTGCAAGATTGTGAAGAAGATTGGGAGAACCCAAATAAGAGAGAATGCAGATAGAACTGCAATAGCGACGCGTTGGCCGGTTTTGCTTGTCTTGCCGGTAACCATTAGTCGTTTCCTTTACTGAAGTTCTGATAGAGATAAACCATGATTGGGCCAAGACAGATCAGGAAGAGCAGCGTTGCATACGCAGAACCCCATCCAATACGAGTCGATTCACCTTGAATATTCTGATAAACCAGAACTCCAAGGGTCTGCAATCCGTTGGTGCCTCGGTTGATAATGAAGACCAAGTCGAAGGCGCGGAGTGATTCGATAATTGTTACAACAACAATGATGACGTTGACTGGGCGGAGAGAGGGCATGATCACGCGACGGAAGGTGTACCACTCGGTCGCACCATCGATAGCGGATGCTTCTCGGAGAGATGGATCAACAGATTTCATACCTGCTAAGTAAAGCAACATGATGTAACCGATATGTCGCCACGAAGCGATGAAGAGAACTACCCAGATATTCTTATGCGGATCGCCAATCCAAGAGATTGCGGTATCCGGATTGGTATCACCAAAGATCGCATTGAGTGCACCATCGGTACGAAATACGTTATCCCAGATGATTCCTGTTACAGCCAGAGAGATAACCAGCGGTAGATAGAAAGAGGTCTGATAAAGCTGAGTTCCTTTGAGATTCTTATCAATGTAATAGGCGAGCAAAATTCCGAGTGGGGTCGCGATGAGCGCGAATACCGCCAGCCAGAGAATGTTATTTCGGATTGCGATTGGCAAGTTATCGTCGAGTTGGAAGATCTGGCGATAGTTGGTGAAACCAACCCACTTAATATTTTTTAGCCCACCGATGCCATCCCAGAATGTGAATGAGAGGAGGATGGTGCAAATTGCGGGAACCCATACGAAGAGCACATGCAAGATTGTTGGAACACCAACGAATGCGCCGAGGGTTACACGATCGCTGCCACTGAAATTGTGGGAGCCCTTCTTCTTACCTTTTTTCGCCGGTACGGCAAGAGGTGCTTGTTCTTCTAGAACGCTGCTCAATTATTTGTCCTTTTCTTCGTTCATTACTAGACCAGACGAAAATGGAATTTCCGCTGGCAGTAAAACTGCCAGCGGAATCCCGTATTAGTACTGAACTTTTCCTGACTATGCAGGAGGTAGAGCATCCCATTGTGCTTTGAGATTTGAAGCAATCGCCTTTGAATCTCCGCCTGTGAGGAACTTCTGAAGTGCTGGACCGAAGATTGGTCCGGCGAAGTCTGGGCGTGAATCGCGGTCGAAGAACTGTGCAACGTGCTTTGTGCTGTTGACCAACTTAACCTGAGATTGGATAAATGGATCTGAAGGCACTGATGAGTTCTTGTTAGCGAACAATCCTGGAGAGATTGCTTGGATGATTCCAGAGAACTTGGTTGAACCAATGAACTCCATCAAAGCTTCTGATGCAGGCAAGTTGGAAGCGGCTGTGGTTGAAGCCAAGACGCCATCGATAGGAGCATCGATTGAGTCAGTTCCATTTGCTGCAGCAATGATTGGGAATGGAATCAAAGCGAGATCTGGATAGTCAGCCTTTGAGTAAAGACCAGAGGTGAATGAACCCATGATGATCATGGCTGCCTTCTTCTGGATTACAAGCTTTCCTGCATCCTGATCGCCAAGATCTAGTGGGTGTGCGCTTGAGTATGGAAGCAATGACTTCCATGCAGCGAATACCTTCTGAACGCGTGGGTCGGTCCAAGAAGCACGGCCTGCTGTGAGGTCCATGTGGAACTTGAAGCCATTGGTACGCATGTTGATGATGTCGAAGACACCCTGTGCTTCCCATCCACCCTTATCAGCCTGTGCAATTGGGACGAGTCCCTTTGACTTAAAGACCTTACAAGCGTTGATGAGGTCAGCAATTGTCTTGATTGAAGCTGGGTTTACGCCAGCCTTCTTCCAGACAGACTTGCGGTAATGGATAGCCCATGGATACCAGTCAGTTGGAACCAAGTACTTCTTGCCATCTAGACCTGTTGAAGCTCCGGTGAAACCAGCGGTGTAGTTTGAGCCGATTTTCTTCCAGAGATCATCAATTGGGGTCAAGAGACCCTTTTCAGCGAAGAACTGCATACGGTATCCAGAGAACCAGTCAAAGACGTTATCTGGTGTGCCTTGGAGGTATGAGTTGATGTTATTTTGGAAGTTATTGTGATCTACAACGTTAAGAGCAACGTTGATTCCTTCAGCCTTAGCGGCAGCTGTCCAAGCAGCATCTTGCTCTGGTCCAGGGCCATTCGAGTTGTTGGAACCGAAGCTAACATTGACTGTAGCAGCGCTAGCAGCTGATGCTCCAAGAGTTGAAGCTCCAACACCACCGACAGTTAATGCGGCAGCACCGGCAGCGGCACCCTTAAGTACGGAACGACGTGAAACCTCGTTCTCGGTAATGATCTCTTTCATGTTTTTCCTATTCTCTTCAACAGAAGTTATTGAAAAACGACCCCACCTGCACAGGGGAGACAAGGAGAACCTAACCCCGGTAAAGGGGTTTTACAAGGAAATTTTGATAACAAAGAGATAACTAAAGAAGCAACCCCCGGGAAAGCGAGGCTGCCAGAACTTTCCTAGAAATAGCTAGTAACTAACCCCTTTAAATGGCCCAGAAACCAGCAAGGCGCCGCTAGAGTCCCGCAATTCCGCCAAGGTGACTTTGGTACCGATTGGCATATCTTGCGCGCAAATACCGAGGTATCGAACGCTCTGATGCGGCTTCAAAGTGAGAGCAATCTTTGGCTGACAATAGTTTGAACCGTTGCCCATGCGAGCTGGATCTGCCGGTGCGAACTTTTCACCCGAATCAGTGACCATATCTGGAATGGCATTTAGTACTTGTACGGCATCTGTCTTATTTTTAACATCAATATTGATATGACAGATGGCACCACGGCAGGTCATCGGATTTGAAGGCGAGACAACTGTCAATTTATAGATTGCACTCGAACCATTGTCTTTCGTGGTGTTCACATAATTGATGCCTAATTTAATTCCAGTGGCAGCGAAGAGAATGAGAAAAATACCAATCACTGAATTTCTTATTAAATGTCTAGAGATTGCATATTTAAGTTGACTGATAAAACTGGTGTCTTCATTCTTAGAACCAGGCGCTACAACGTCATCTATCACTTCCCCACAACTCTTGCAGTAGTAAGCCTCACGTGCGACCTTAGCGCCACATTTGGCACACAACATATGTGGAAGTTTTGCTTTGAACATGAAGTGATTATCGCAGAGTGCGGTGTGAAAGTCAGCCCGAGCTCTCGGGTCTTGAAAGTGGAAGCGTGATTTCAACTCGCACTCCCCCAAGTGAACTTCTCGAATAACTAAGATTTCCCTCATATCTATCTACGATGCTAGAGATGATGCTTAGACCCAATCCCGTTCCATCCGCAGATCTCTCAGGTGAAAAGCGCTTTGATAGGCGGGTTTTATCAGGGAAATTCTCAAATCCAGGACCACCATCTTCAACAACCAGAATCAATGAATCGTTACTCCGATCAAGTGCAACTCTCACGGGGGCATCTTTCGGAGTATGCCGCCTGATATTTGAGAAGAGATTGCCAATCATCCGGTCCATCAAAGCTTGATCCGAATACATAACGGAATCTTCTCTTGAAAGGTACTCCACTGAGCGTTCTGGATTGAGAGCCTGAATTACTTCAATATGCCCTTTGATAATCAGATCTAGATTTACGGGGTTATGCGCAGGTTCCCTACTCTCACCAACCTCAGCTAGAAAGAGTAGATCTTTAATTATTGACTCCATCCGGAAGATCTCGTTTGAACTCTTCTCTAAATATCCTTGAACCTTTGTCGCGTCATCGCTCCTTCTTGCCAAATCTACATAGCCCTTGATGACGGTAAGCGGGGTGCGAAGTTCATGCGAGGCATCTCCCAAAAATTTCTGCATCGCATTTTTCTGTTGCGCAACTAATCGGCTCAATTGATTGAGCTTGCCATCTCTCCTAAAAACTATGAACGCAATTAAAACTGCAATGCCATCTGTGAGAACGATGAAGATTATTAGATCTCTGGTGAGAGTTGAGAGATCCGAGTTAATTGCGGTAAGTGATTCCGCAACCAGCAGTTTCTGGTTACTTGGCATCTGGAAAACCCGAATCCGTAAATCTTTTCCAAAGTTCATCTCAGAGTGCCGCGCTTGTGTCATCAGAGTTGTAGATGGCAGTGAGTCGACCGGTGGACCTGAGACAGTTAAATCAGTAACGCGATTTGCTTCAGTAATAAATTGCACAGTTACCGGAATTGCAGAAACTTGAGCTAGATACTGTGCCACGGTGAGTGGATCTTCCTTTGTGCTCACTAAAGCTTTAATCTTGGAATTGAGCGAATCGTCAACTTGATTAATCTGACTAGATTTATATTTTGAAATCGCAAAATATCCGATAGCTGATGTGGAGATTGTCAGTAAGAGAAATATCAGAGCGGTGACTCGGATGACGAGCTTCATGCTCGTTCGACTATCTGAAATCCAACTCCTCGTACAGTCTTTATTCCTTCAAAGTTATTGCGATGCAATTTCTTACGAAGGTACGAGATGTAGGTTTCTACAACAGTTGAGTTATTTTCAAAATCAATTCCCCAGATGGCATTTAGCAGAGCATCCTTGCGAACTACCTTGTTCTTGCGCTCAATCAAAAAATGTAACAAATTATATTCAGTGGGAGAGAGCTCAATGACATCTTCCTCAAACATGACGAGATGTTGATCTAGGTCTATGGATATTGGTCCGCAGCGAAGATGGTTAGTAGTTTGATTTCCCTTGGTGCGACGTAATATTGCTTCAACGCGTAGCGCAAGCTCTTCGATGCTAAAAGGTTTTGTTACGTAATCATCTGCGCCGACCCTAAAGCCTTGGTGGACATCATCTTTTTCGCGCCTAGCGCTCAAGAGAAGAGCAGGGGTTTGATCTCCGGCACTTCGTACCTTCTCCAAGAGCACCAAACCATCGATTTTGGGCATATTGATGTCTAAAACGTAAAGATCGAATTTACGCTTTCTGATATGAGCCAGGGCATCTAGACCATCGACAGCCACTGTGACTTGGTAGCCCTCAAGTTCGAGCACATCTCCCACGAGCTCGCGCACGCCGGACTCATCGTCAACCACGAGAATCTGTGCCTTATTCATGTTTGATAAGCCTAACTC
>CAIZHC010000038.1 GCA_903932705.1 uncultured Actinomycetes bacterium
TGCGAGATCAGCTCCAGTAAATCCGGGTGTGCGCTTTGCGATGGCCATGAGATCAACGCTCTTAGCAATTGGTTTGCCCTTTGCGTGAACTTCCAAAATTGCTTTTCTTCCCAAGAGATCAGGGCGGTCTACTGGTATCTGGCGATCAAAACGACCTGGGCGCAAAATTGCTGGATCCAAAACATCTGGACGATTTGTTGCTGCAATCAAGATAACTTGGGTGTTCGCTTCAAAACCATCCATCTCAACTAGGAGTTGATTAAGGGTCTGTTCGCGCTCATCATTTCCGCCACCAAGACCGGCGCCGCGTTGTCTTCCAACTGCATCGATTTCATCGACGAAGATAATTGCTGGTGCGGCTTCCTTGGCTTGATTAAATAGATCACGAACGCGTGAGGCTCCAACTCCAACAAACATCTCCACGAACTCAGAACCAGAAATTGAGAAGAAGGGAACATTTGCTTCACCGGCGACAGCTCTTGCCAGAAGTGTTTTACCAGTGCCTGGAGGGCCGTAGAGAAGCACTCCCTTTGGAATCTTCGCACCAATATCCTGATATTTCTTAGGGTCTGAGAGAAAATCTTTAATCTCGCGAAGTTCCGCGACCGCCTCGTCGGCGCCAGCCACATCAGCGAAGGTGGACTTAGGAGCCTCCTTTGATTGCAACTTTGCCTTAGATCGCCCAAATGAGAAGATGCGATTTCCACCTTGCGAGTTGGACATAAAGAGCAAGAGGATAAATCCAATAACCAAGAATGGTGCAAAGCTAAAGAGCAGAGAAGCTAAGAATGAAGTTGTTGGAACCTTTACATTCCAAGCTTTGGTTGGAGGGTTGCTAGTAAGCAGCTCTGTTATCTGTGCCTCTTCATTTGCAACATATGAAGCGACAAGATGGTTGGCGCCATTTACAGTTTCACCTTTTTTAAGAATTACTTGAATCTTCTGGTCTTTATCGATAACAAGAGCAGACTCCACCTTATTCTGCGAGATCTCCGCCAAGACTGTGGAGGTATCCACGGGAGTGTAGGTAGCGCCGCTTCCAGAGATTTTCCCAAGTGCGACAACCAGCACAAGTGCAAGGACAATCCAAAAGAGTGGACCGCGCATCATCTTGCGCACTCGCTTACGTGGAATCATTATCTTTTTATCTGCCATTGCTCTTCTCTATTATCTACTCTCTTGCTAACGGGGAACGGATGGGTTTAAGAAATTATTCCAGTTCTTAGGAGTAGACCTCTTTAGCCAAAATACCAATGAAGTCCAGATTGCGATATTTCTCGTCATAATCCAATCCATATCCGACAACAAATTCATTGGGGATATCAAAGCCGACATACTTCACATCTACTTCCACCTTCGCAGCATCTGGCTTTCGGAGCATGGTGAGAATTTCTACGCTCTTAGTGCCGCGAGATTGCAAATTGGATTTAAGCCAGGCGAGCGTTAATCCGGTGTCGACGATATCTTCAATGATTAAAACATTGCGTCCTGAAATGTCGCGATCTAAATCTTTAAGAATGCGCACAACTCCGCTGGACTTGGTTCCAGAGCCATAAGAAGTAACTGCCATCCAATCCATCTCAACATGACAATTGAGCGAGCGGACAAAATCAGCCATGGTCATGACAGCACCTTTTAGAATTCCAATTACCAATAAATTCTTATCCGCATAATCTGCCTCGACTTGAAGGGCGAGCTCTTTCAATCGCGCCTGAATTTCCGGGGCTGTGACAATGACGCGTTCGATATCTGCGCCTGCGGTAGTTAAATCCACGATGCTCCTTTTATGAGTTTTGCTGCGAGAGCGAAAGTCTGCCCGAAAATCGGAGCACCTTCACACCACCCGGGAGTGAAATTGCCCCTTGCCCGTGCCAATTCGTGATTAACGCCTCAACCGGAGCGAGATGTTCTGCCCCCAAACTACCCAAGGGGGCTCCTGCGCTATAAATGGCTTGGCGTAGAACCCGGATTCGGACCGCTTTCGGCAAGGCTTCGACGAGCTCCACTGCCAGATTTGCTGGGTTTTGCCCTTTCAGAAACCCCTCGGCCAATTCATCAAGGGCATCCGCATCCTCTCTCAAAATAGAGGCGCTACGAGCTAGGGCATCAACGATTCCAGGTCCGAGGTGAGATTCCATCAGAGGCAAGATTTCTTTGCGGACGCGAACCCTGGAATAAGCCAGCTCAGAGTTGTGGGGGTCTATCCAGGGGGTGATGGAGTTTTCAAGGCAAGCCGCCTCAGTTGTAGCGCGATCAATTGAGAGCAACGGGCGAATGAATTTTCCGTTGACCTCTCCCATTCCAGAGAGTGATCTAGTCCCAGAGCCTCTGGCTAACCCAAGAAGAACAGATTCCGCTTGATCATTCTTAGTATGAGCTAGAAAGAAGAAATCTGGCTGATATTTCGCGATGGCAGAATCAAAGGCTGCAAAGCGTGCCCTTCGCGCAGAGCTCTCCATCCCATCTGTAAGTTCAACATCAACAGTCACAATCTCTACATCCGTAAAACCTAAATTCAACAGTTGAGTACGTGCTTCAGAAGCAATGCTGGCAGAACCACTTTGGAGTTGATGATCAATGATGATTGCGATGAGTTCAACATCCGCGCTCTTAGCTTCGGCAAGAGTTCCAATTGCCAGTGCCATCGAATCAGCGCCGCCAGATACCCCAATAAGAATGCGATGTGCAGCGGATTCAACCCATGGTCGAACGGCTTGCCTGATCGCCAGGGTTGCCTTCATAGGTGAAGCCTAATTGTTAAACCCGACCACCAGAAGGCATCAATCCATTAACGCTAAACATGCTTGAGAAGATCAAACCAGTGCGTGTTGAGTTAGCCTCCCACATCATTCCATTGCCCGCATAGATTGTGATGTGGTGGATGTTTTGAACAGATCCATCGTAAGAATAGAAGAGCAGGTCTCCAGGGATTAAATCGCCAAGGGGCACGCGCTGGGTATCAACAAAGTAGAGCGCAGCATTTAAGCGGGACCAATTTGGCCAACCTAATCCAGCTGCTTTATAAGCCGCATAAACGAGTCCTGAACAGTCAAAACTATTTGGACCTTGCGCTCCCCAAACATATGGCTTGCGGGCAAGGACCTGCTTCTTCGCATAAGCAAGGGCTTTAGTACGAATTGCATCGGTTCCGCGAGTTGTGGATCGACCTTTAAATCCACGATCCGGCCAGATCTTTGCTTGTCCCTTTGTGTGTGCGGCGGTATTGGCACTTGATTGCTCCAGTTGTGAAAGGGCAAGTTGTTGCTGAAGAGTGATTCGAATATTTCGAGCTTTCGCCAGCTCGGCCATAAGTTGAGATTGAATTGCCCGAAGTTTTGCAACTTCTGCAGCTTGTGCTGATTGCGCTGCTGCTGCAGCAGCCTTCGCCGCTGCCACCTTTGCAGTAGCTGATGCTTGCGCCAACTTCGCCGCCGTGGCTGCCGCTTGTGCCGCTTTTGCAACAACGAATGCGCTCTTGTAACGCGCGAGTGCTACTGAGTCACTTGCACCGACTTGATTGAGGAGGCTTAAGCGATCGACTAAATCCTGTGGACCATTTGATTCCAAGACGCTATTAAGAGTCGTGAATCCCCCACCCATGATGTAAGCGTTAGATGCCATCCTGCCGATGGTGCGATTTGCTTGCGCAACTGCGACTTGAGTGAGCACCGCATGTGCTGTAGCCAAATTCGATTGTTTCGTTGCGACTACCAGCGCCGCTTGAGCTGAGAGAAGTTGTGCTTGACGATGGTTGGTTACTGTTGTCAGTTGTTGCAGCAGATTTTGAGCTGAAGTTAATTGGCTGGTTGCTGCTGCCGCCGCAGCAGCTTTGGCATCTTCCGCAGCTTGAGCTGCGGCAATCTGCGCCTTTGTGGGAGCTGAAACTTTTGGTTTTGGTTTTGGTGTCGGGGTCGCCGCGCTAGAAATCGCAGGCGCCGCCACGAGAAGAGCCGCAAGGAGCGCGACAAGGCGAAGCTGCCGAGGATTCTTCATGTAGCCAACCGTTCGTGAGGAAGTAACAGTTAAGGATAGGTGATTAATCGGGATGAAACGGAGATAGACGCGGTGTGAAATCGCTGAGTATTTAGTTTGCAACATCCCTGCGCTTGAAGAGAATAGCCACTATTGCAAAACCCACGCTGAGATAGAGAGCAGATATTCCAAGTGACCACTGGTAACTCACCGTATTTGAACCACCTTGTGCAATATTGTCGAAGTTCTGACCCGGTAACCATTTCTGGGTACTAGATACAACGCCACCCAAAATTGTTTCAAGGATCAACGACCAGATTACTCCCGTAGCAATTGCGCTAATAGGAGATCTAAAGAGCAAGCCAAGGATCATCCCGAAGGTTCCAAATGCCAGAGTTGTTAAGAGAACATTCAAAAAGGTACGTCCTAGAAGTGAGAGCGCTGTCGCTGTGAACCAAGCGGTTGTCGTAGCTTTTGCATGTGGCGCTAGCCCATAAGAAACACCAATAGCAACTACTGCATCTAAGAAGACGAGAGCTATCGCGAAGATAATCATGGAGAGATATTTTCCGAAGAGAATCTTCATTCGAGATGGTTGGCGAACCAAGAGATTGCGAAGCGTACCTAAGGTGTACTCCTGTGCAGTTTGCGATGCGAATACACAGAGCGCTGTGATGCCTAAGAAGAATGAGACAATTTTAAATCCATAAACCAATCCAAGCGGTGAGCTGAGTATTGCTGGGGAGATGATCTCTCCACGTTGTCCATTTCCCTGACCTGAGTTCGCGCGTAGGAAAACAATTGATGTGAAGAGAGCTGTCAGGGCAGCGACAACCAGAATCGTTGATATGAGAAGCGTTGGCCTGCGTAGTTTGCGTAATTCTGCGCGAGTAACATTAAACATTACTTACTCCCCCGTCATCTCAAAGAAGGTTTCTTCCAGCGTAGGTTGTGTCGCCGTTAAGGAAGAGAGTGTGATTCCTGCATTAAATGCCAGGCGGTTAAATGTGGCGCCCCATGTTGAGTCTGCAACGATGTGAACTGAACCGTTGTCAACAGAAGCTTCCTTGCCATGTCGCGTAGCAATTTCTACCAATTTATTGAGGTCGACTGTGAATTCAGGTTCTACAACAAGCGTCGCAATTTGAGCGGCTAAGAGATCCTGGGTTCGCCCGGCGAAGAGGACTTTGCCTTCTCGCAACATGACGAGAGATTCCGAAATCATCTCTAGTTCGGAGAGCAGGTGTGAAGAGACAAAGACGCTCGTGCCCTCACTCGCCAAATCTTTAATGAGATTTCTGACCTCTTGAATACCAGATGGATCTAATCCATTAGTTGGTTCATCAAGGACAAGTAACTTGGGATTGGGGAGGAGCGCCGCCGCAATTCCAAGTCGTTGCTTCATTCCTAATGAATAAGTTTTGTACTTCGAACCACCTCGATCTGCCAAACCAACTTTTTCGAGAAGATCATCAACGCGACTCTGCGGAAATCCCCCGAGGGAGGCTAGAACTTTTAGATTTTCAGCACCGCTAAGAGCGGGATAGAAGGCGGGACCTTCAATCATCGCGCCGACCTGCGGGAGATAGCGCTCCGGATGGGAGATGCTCTGACCAAGTACGGTTCCAGTTCCGCCAGTAGGTGAAATCAATCCAAGGAGCATCCGAATCGTTGTGGTCTTCCCAGATCCATTTGGGCCAACAAAGCCGCAGACCGTACCGAGCGGAACTTCAAAGGTTGCATGTGAGAGAGCGCTGCGCTCTCCATAAACCTTGGTGAGATCTGTTACTGAGATTGCAGTGGTCATCTGATAACCATACGACTTACGCCTGAGAAAAGAATGAACGGGGAGTTAATGTGGACTGGTTAGACAGTTCGCTTAATTTGCAGTGTGCTTGGCGAGCACGGTAGCGATAACCAGAACGAGTGAATAGACGCTCAAATAGGTGATTGACCAGTGAAAGAGTTTGAGCGCTGCTGCTTCTGAACCTAAACCAGAAATTTTGAAGAGTTGGGTCGCAAAGCCGACGCTCAGGAGCGCGGTAATTACATAACTCCACCAAGGAAGATGCGCACTTGCGAGAACCAGAACTGAGGAAATCACCATGCAAATGGAGTGGAACCACATCTGCTTCTGAACTGATTTGATAGTTGCTACAACCGGCAACATGGGAATGCCAGCTGCCGCGTAATCCTCTTTGTACTTTATCGCTAGCGCCCAGAAATGCGGAGGCGTCCAGAAGAAGATTAAAAGGAAGAAGAGCCAAGCGGTAAGTGAGAGTGAATTTGTAATTGCTGCCCAACCAATAAGCACTGGCATGCAACCTGCGATACCTCCCCAGACAATATTCTGTGAGGTACGACGTTTAAGCCAGAGCGTGTATCCGACCACATAAAACAAAATGGCCAAGAGAGTGAGAATTGTCGCCAAGACTGTAGTAAATATCAGGAATATCAAGAGCGAGATAATTGAGATGACAAGCGAGAAAGCCACTGCTTGTTGCTCATTAATCTCACCGCTCACCAAGGGGCGTTTGCTGGTGCGTTTCATGAGGCGATCAGATTCAACTTCGATCACCATGTTAAAAGCATTTGAGGCACCGGCGGCCAAAGTCCCGCCAATTAAAGTTGCAATCGTTACACCAAGAGGTGGGAACTTATGAGCATGATTCTGGGCATAGGTCGCCA
>CAIZHC010000039.1 GCA_903932705.1 uncultured Actinomycetes bacterium
GTGGTGTCGCAATCCATCATCAAACCGATGGTTCCTGTTGGAGCAAGTACTGAAGCCTGCGCATTGCGCCAGCCGTTCTTTGCGCCAATCTCAAGGTTCTTTGCCCACTCTTGGTTAGCAACCTGCCATACATCAGCATCAAGAGTTGTTACTGAACGAGCGCTTGATGATGCGTTGGTGTGCTTCTGCATAACGCGAGTGTGTGCCTGTGCGTTGCGAGCGAAACCTGCGTAAGGACCAACGATCCCTGCGAGTTCTGCGGAGCGACGGTAGGAGGTACCGGTCATGAGTGAGGTGATTGCGCCAGCGAGCTGACGTCCACCATCTGAATCGTAGGCAAGACCTGATGCCATAAGAAGTGCACCGAGGTTTGCAAAGCCGATACCTAGCTGACGGTAATCGCGAGTTGTCTGGCCGATTGGCTCAGTTGGGAAGTCTGCGAAGCAGATTGAGATATCCATCGCTGTGATGATGAGCTCGGTCGCCTTAACAAAGCTCTTGGTATCGAATGAACCATTGCTCTGCAAGAACTTGAGCAAGTTAAGTGATGCCAAGTTACATGAAGAGTTATCGAGTGACATGTACTCAGAGCAAGGGTTAGACGCATTGATGCGACCTGTCTCTGGGTTGGTGTGCCAATCGTTAATGGTGTCGTCATATTGAATTCCTGGGTCAGCACAAGCCCATGCAGCCTCTGCCATCAAGCGGAACAAGCGACGAGCTTCAACTGTCTCAATGACTTCGCCATTAGCGCGACCAACAAGACCGAACTCTTCATTGTTCTCGTAGGCACGCATGAACTTGTCAGAGACACGAACTGAGTTGTTTGCGTTCTGGTACTGAACAGAGATTATGTCCTTGCCGCCGAGATCCATATCGAAGCCAGCATCGCGCAGTGCGCGAATCTTGTCTTCTTCGCGGACCTTGGTCTCGATGAACTCTTCGATATCTGGATGATCAACATCGAGAACAACCATCTTTGCAGCGCGACGTGTTGCGCCACCTGACTTGATTGTTCCTGCAGATGCATCGGCGCCGCGCATAAATGAGACTGGGCCTGATGCGGTTCCACCGGACTTGAGGAGTTCCTTGGATGAACGGATGCGAGACAAGTTAAGTCCTGCGCCTGAGCCACCCTTGAAGATCATTCCCTCTTCGCGGTACCAGTTGAGGATTGAATCCATGGTGTCATCAACAGACAAGATGAAGCATGCGCTTACTTGCTGTGGTGCGTTGGTTCCAACGTTGAACCAGACTGGTGAGTTAAATGAGAAGACTTGGTGCAAGAGCATCCAAGTAAGTTCGTGTTCAAATACTTCAGCATCAGCATCAGTTGCGAAGTATCCGAATTCCTTGCCGGCCTTTACATAAGTTAGAACGACGCGATCAATAACTTGTTTAAGAGACCACTCACGGTTGTCGTACCCCACGGCACCGCGGAAATATTTGGTTGTAACGATGGTCGATGCATTGACTGACCAGAAGTCTGGGTACTCAACACCCTTTTGTTCGAAGATAACCTCTCCGGACTTCCAGTTGGTCTGAACGACGTCACGATGTTGCCAGGTGACTTCGTCATATGGGTGAACGCCTTCGGTGGTGTAGATGCGTTCAATGGTTAAGCCCTTACCCAAAGTCTTCTTTGTATCTGTGCCTTTGGATGGGCGATCGACGATAGACATGCGTAGTGCTCCTTATTTAGATGCTGATTGAAGTGATGCGTCGTTTGTGGTGCCAGCTGGGGTAGCTGTTGTAGTGCGTGGTTCTGCGGTGTTGCTAAGAGCCGCGCTGCTGGATGGAGCTGCGCGGAGTAGTGCAATTTCTCCCTCGAAATCTTCGAGTGAGGAAAAGTTTCGGTAGACAGATGCATAACGAAGGTATGCAACTTCATCGAGTTCGCGAAGTGGAGCAAGGATTGCCATTCCCACTTCTTGTGCTTCTACCTCTGCTTGTCCATCGGCGCGAAGAGCTTCTTCAACGCGTTGGGCTAGAAGTGCGAAATCATCATCATTTACGGGACGACCCTGACAGGCCTTGCGGACACCGTTGATGACTTTCTCGCGGCTAAATGGTTCGGTCGCACCTGAACGCTTAACGATCAAGAGGACTGAGGTCTCAGAGGTTGTGAAGCGACGACCACATGATGTGCATTCGCGGCGACGGCGAATGAGGGTGCCTTCTTCTGCA
>CAIZHC010000040.1 GCA_903932705.1 uncultured Actinomycetes bacterium
CTAAAGCCTGCGAGAATTGCCTCATGCTCATCTTGGCGTGTGGCCCACTCGGCAATGCCGGGGATGCGACTGCGCGGATTAAATCCGCTTTAGAGAGCGCTCCATACATAGCCGCAGAAGACTCTAGAAAACTAAGTCGCCTCACCAGCGATCTTGGGATCCGCTACCAAGGCAAGGTGATCTCATACTTTGAAGGCAATGAGAGTGAGCGAATTGATCAGCTCACCGATATCTTAAAGTCAGGTGAAGATCTCCTGGTTATCACTGATGCAGGTGCCCCAGGTATTAGCGATCCTGGATATCGCTTAATCCGCGTTGCTGTTGAAAATCAGATTCCAATACAAGTTCTTCCCGGCCCTAGCGCCGTGACAACTTCGCTTTTACTCTCGGGGCTGGCAACTGATCGTTTCTGCTTTGAAGGCTTCGCTCCCAGAACTTCTGGAACTCGCAAGAGTTGGTATGAAAAGTTGGTCACTGAAGAGCGCACCATTATTTTCTTTGAAGCTCCTCATCGCCTTCAAGAATCATTGGTCGACGCTGTTGAAGTATTAGGCGGCAATCGCATGGCTGCAATTTGTCGTGAGATGACAAAAACATATGAGGAAACCATTCGGGGCACACTGGCCGAACTCCTTGTGTGGAGCACGGGACGTGAGATCTTGGGAGAGCTGACCTTGGTCCTTGCTGGCTTTGATCCAACGAAGCAAGAACATTCAGTGGATGAGATGGTGGAGTTGGTGCGTGCCCACGAGAAGGCGGGGGAGATGCGAAAAGATGCGATTTCACAGGTCGCCAAGGAGCTCAATCTGCCTAAGCGCTTGGTCTTTGATGCCATGGTCAGTGCCAAGCCAGCCGAAAGATAAGATTCCCCAATGAGCGCCGAATCCAAATCTTTTTATCTGACGACGCCGATTTACTACGTCAATGATGCCCCACATATCGGACATGCCTATACGACGGTTGCGGGCGATGTATTAACTCGCTGGCATAGACAACGTGGAGAGTCAGTCTGGTTTTTGACCGGTACGGATGAACATGGCCAGAAGGTTTTAAATACTGCTACGGCAAATGGAACTTCACCGCAAGATTGGTGCGACACGTTAGTTGAAAGCGCCTGGAAGCCTGTGTGGAAGTCACTCAACATTGCAAATGATGATTTCATTCGAACCACCGAGCCTCGTCACATGGAGCGCGTACAACGCTTCCTCTCGGGCCTCAAGGATCAGGGACATATTTACGCGGGCAAATATGAAGGTCCTTACTGCATTGGTTGTGAGGAATTTAAGCTTCCGGGAGATCTACTTGAAGGCGGACTATGCCCAACTCACTCAACTCCTTGTGAGATTGTGAGTGAAGAGAACTGGTTCTTCCGACTCTCTGCTTTCGTCCCAGCACTTCTGGAGCGATACAAGAGTGATCCATCTACATGCGAGCCTGCTTCTGCCCGCAATGAAGTGATCTCATTTCTTGAGGGGGAGGTTCAAGACCTCTCCATCTCACGCTCTTCATTTGATTGGGGTATCCCCGTTCCATGGGATACCAAGCAAGTTATTTATGTCTGGTTTGATGCGCTCCTCAACTACGCCACAGCTGTTGGACTTGGTGATGAGGCGGGAACTGCCGGTGCATTGAAATTTGCCGAAACTTGGCCCGCAGATGTGCACCTCGTTGGAAAAGATATTTTGCGATTCCATGCAGTGATTTGGCCGGCGATGTTGATGGCGGCTGGACTGCCACTGCCTAAGAAGGTATTTGCGCATGGTTGGTTGCTGGTCGGCGGCGAGAAGATGAGTAAATCTAAACTCACTGGAATCGCCCCATCTGACATCACAAACCATTTTGGCGTTGATGCATTTAGGTATTACTTCTTACGTGCTATTCCATTTGGTAGTGATGGATCTTTCTCTTGGGAAGATATGTCTGCTCGTTACACATCAGAGCTAGCAAATGATTTTGGAAACCTAGCCTCTCGCTTGATTGCAATGATTGAGAGGTATTGCGATGGAGTAATTCCAGCGACTGCCAAAGATGATGCGTTAAGTGCTTCTCTAAAAATTGCGGTAGATCAGGCTGATAGCGCCATCGCTGCTCTTGATTTCCAGGGCGGCATAAATGCCATCATGGATTTCTGCAAGAGAGTCAATGGATATGTAACTGAACAGCAACCCTGGATCTTGGCAAAGGATCCCGCTAATAAAGAGGCTCTAGATAAGGTCTTGTACAACACTGCAGATTCACTGCGCGCGCTGGCTGTTCTACTCAACCCAATCATGCCGGCAACTTGTCAGACCCTTTGGGAAAGTCTTGGAGCAGAGGAGACTTTGGGCGAGATTTCGGCACAGAAGATAAGTGGCGTTGCTACACCTGGTCAGCTCCCTCCCGGTTCTCGTGTTACGAAAGGCGCAGTTCTCTTTCCACGGCTTGAAGAAAAAGCGGAGTAGATGTCAGACCGCCACTCGCTCAAAGAACCACGGCCTGCCGCGCCAGTTCCAGAGCCGCTTAATCGACCTTGTATCGATGTC
>CAIZHC010000041.1 GCA_903932705.1 uncultured Actinomycetes bacterium
GAGTGGTCTCGCGTTCGATTATGTGGCAGTCAATGAAGCTCATCTAGCAAATGTGGCGGTTCTGGCTCAAAAGTTCCCGAAGTTGAAGATTGTGATTGATCACTTCGCCAAACCAAATATTGCCGGAAAGGTTATGGAACCTTGGGCCAGTCAGATGGCAGAGCTTGGGCAGTATTCAAATGTCTACGGAAAGTTCTCCGGACTAAATACCGCATCAGCTGCTGATTGGACTGTTGCCGATTGGCAACCATATGTGGATCACATGGTTTCTTCCTTCGGTGCTAAGCGAATCCTCCTCGGTGGTGATTGGCCAGTAATTATTCTGATGAATAACTATGTTGATGTTTGGAAGGCACAAGTTGCTGCACTTGCAGGTTACAGCGAAAGCAATCAAGAGTGGATGAAGAGCAAGACCGCTAACCATGTTTATGGATTGAAGGGATAGAGCATGCAACGTTTCGCATCTGTGATTGGAATGAAGCCTGAACATCGAGAAGAGTACGAGCGCTTACATGCAGATGTCTGGCCTGATGTCTTGGCTCAGATATACAAGAGCAATATCCGCAATTACTCCATTTACCGTTACGGTGAGATTCTCTTCTCTTACTTTGAATATATCGGAAGCGATTTCGAGGGAGATATGGCGAAGATGGCCGAGGACCCAACGACTCAACGCTGGTGGGATCTCTGCAAACCTCTTCAAACCCCGGTAGCAGATCGCAAAGAGGGCGAATGGTGGTCTGATATCCCCGAAATCTTCCACGTCGACTAATTGAGTTTTCACTCTCGTACAAACTATTAAGGAGCTCATGCAATGACCCGCCAGCCACGACCAGAACTTCCGCTCGATGGAATTCTCGTCCTTGATTTCTCACAATTCTTGGCTGGTCCAGTAGCGGCAATGCGCTTGGCAGATCTTGGCGCTCGGGTAATCAAGATTGAGCGTCCGGGTTCGGGCGATATTGGCCGAACTCTCGCCTTTGCTGGACTTGAGAGCGATGGGGACACCCTCTCCTTCCATATTATGAATCGAAATAAGGAGAGTTTTGCCGCTGATTTAAAGAGCGAGGATGACAAGTCAGAGGTCTGGGAACTCATCAAGAAGGCAGATGTCATCATCCAAAATTTCCGTCCGGGCGTAATTGAACGACTCGGCTTTGGTTATGAGGATGTAAAGAAGGTCAATCCACGCATTATTTATGCAAGTGCTTCGGGCTATGGCTCAACCGGACCTTGGAAGGATCGCCCGGGTCAAGATCTCTTGGCACAATCAATCTCAGGTTTTCCTTGGCTCAATGGTTCAAAAGATATGCCACCAATCCCAGTCGGAATTGCCGTGGCAGATATCTTCACCTCGGCACATATTGCTCAAGGTGTGACTGCACTTCTTCTTCGCCGCGAGAGAACCGGTATCGGCGGACTCGTTGAATCAAGCCTCATTGAATCGATGCTTGATCTGCAGTTCGAACTTCTCAGTGCACATATGTTTGATACCGATGTCGTTGTAAAGCGTGGCGCAAAGAACTCTGCGCATGCTTTCTTACCAGCACCATATGGTCTCTACGCCACAAGTGATGGTTACCTGGCTATCGCAATGAATCCGATTCCAAAGATTGGCGAACTTCTTGGAATCGATTTCAGCATCTATGCAGATCCAGATACCTGGTGGTCCCACCAAGAAGAGATCATGCGCATTCTTACCGAGAAGCTTGTTACTCAATCCACCGAGCACTGGCTCGCGATTCTAGATAGCGCAGATGTCTGGTGTGCACCGGTTCTGACACTCTCAGAGTTGGTGGATCACGAGGGATTCCGCGAGCTAGACATGATGCAGGAAACTAAGCGAACTTCAATAGAGGGTGCGGAAGAAGTACTTATCTCAACAACTAGATCGCCACTTCGTTTTGATGGTCGCCCACTTAAGAGCTCAAAAGGTGCACCACATGTCGGAGAAGATACCGAGAAGATTCGCCGCGAATTACTTAAGGGGGAGTAATGCAAAATCCAAACCCAGATCCAACAGCTCGCTATCAAGTTCCAGTGTGGAACCAGGATGTAAAACTTTATGAGGATTACCAAGTTGGCGAGGTAGATCGCTCTATCCGCCGCACTATCTCAGAGGGTGAAGTGATGCTTTTTAGTTCACTGCTTTTGGATCTTCACCCCTATGTTGCAGACGATAAATGGGCTCGCGAAGAGGGGCTATTTGGAAAGCGCATTGTGCCAGGCGCATTGGTATTTAGTTATGGCATGGGACTTTTCGCCCACAATAATGTCAACACCTTCTCCTACGGCTACGACCGTTTGCGCTTTATCAAGCCGGTCTTTATCGGTGACACTATTTACGCGATGCGCACCCTCCTAGAGAAGACCCCAAAGTATGAAAATATGGGACTTTTCCGCGTGAGTTACGAGGTTTTTAGAGCAGATAACGAGGAGTTGGTTCTCTATACCGAACATCTCCAGACCGTTCTTTACCGTACATCTCAAGCAGAGAATCAGGCACAATCATGATTGATTTATTTAAAGAGGTATCCGAGTACTGCGCCTTTGATATTGATCCAGCCCACAAGGTTCCAATTGCAATAGTGGGGGCCGGTGGAATTGTTGATGGAGCGCATCTGCCTGCCTACAAGATTGAGGGATTAGATGTCATCGGCATCTTCGATGTCGATCAAGCAAAGGCGAATGATGTTGCATCACGCCACGGCATTCCGAAGGTGTACGCCACCCTTCAAGAACTGCTCGATGACCCTAAATCCATTATCGTTGATATTGCTGTTCCTGCTGCGCTGCAACCAGATATCTTCATTCAAGTTGCTGCGGCTAAGAAACACATATTGGCTCAGAAGCCGATGGCAACAACTGTTGCAGACGGTCTCAAGATGGCACAAGCAGTTGCCGACAATGAAATTATCGCTGCGGTAAATCATCAACTTCGCTTTGAGGAGGGAGTTGCCGCTGCCCATAAAATGGTCGAACTCGGATGGATTGGTAATGTCACCAATGTAACTTTTGAGGTAAATCTGATTACGCCTTGGGAGATGTGGCCATGGGCGAAGGATTTGGAACGCCTGGAGATAATGCTCCACTCGATTCATTATCACGATGTCGTTCGTTGGTTCCTCGGAGAACCGAATAAAGTCTTCTGCGTAGGTGGTCGTACCCAAGGTCAGTATCCAATTGGTGAAACACGGACGATTAGCTCGTATTCATATGACAAGGGCGTCACTGCGCTCGTTCACGCCAACCACATCAATCGCGGCGGAGATAACAGAGCGGAGTTCCGCATTGATGGCGATAAGGGTTCGATCCGCGGCACCTTGGGATTGTTATATGACTATCCAACTGGACGCGTCGATACCTTGGAAGTTAACTCACAAGTTGTACCAACTGATGGTTGGACGCCATATCCCGTTACAACTCGCTGGTTTCCAGATGCATTCCGCGGAACGATTGGTTCAGTGATGCGTGCAATAGCAACAGGTGCCCCGTTA
>CAIZHC010000042.1 GCA_903932705.1 uncultured Actinomycetes bacterium
GGTAGCTCCAAGTGCCATCGCATTTGAAGGTTATCCAACACCACACGCACTTTCAGTTCCTGAGATCAAGGAGCTGGTGAAGGAGTTCGGCGCTGCAGCAAAGCGAGCCATCGTTGCCGGTTTTGATGTGCTTGAAATTCACGCAGCTCACGGATATTTGCTTCATGAGTTTTACTCACCGCTTTCAAATACTCGCACTGATGAGTACGGCGGATCCTTCGAAAATCGAATTCGATTCCTCAAGGAAGTTGTCGCAGAAGTTCGCGCCTCAATTGATGATGGCGTTCCTCTCTTCGTTCGCATCTCCGCTTCTGATTGGACTGAGGGTGGATGGACCATCGAAGATTCCGTGCAACTTGCCAATGAACTCACTCCACTCGGAGTCGACCTCATTGATGCGTCAAGTGGTGGAAATGTTCACAACGCAAAGATTGCTATTGGACCTGGCTACCAAGTGCAATTTGCCGAAGCAATAAAGCACGGCTCAACCATTAAGACTTCAGCAGTGGGCGCAATTACCGACCCAAAGCAAGCCAATGCAATTATTGAAAGTGGAGAAGCAGATGCAGTAATGCTCGGACGCGAGATGCTTCGTAATCCACGTTGGCCGCTTCACGCCGCTCACGTACTAGGAGCCGACATCAAATGGCCGGCTCAGCTAGTTCGTGGCAAGTTGAATTAAAGAGCTTTAAGCGCGCTCACAACCTTGGTTAATGAATCCTTTGCATCCCCAAAGAGCAATGAAGTCTTTGGATCGTACAAGAGTTCATTTTCAATTCCAGCAAATCCTGGGCGCATAGAGCGCTTCAAGAAAATAACATTGCCGGCTTCGGCTACATCCAAGATAGGCATTCCATAAATTGGGCAACCAGGCGTTGTCTTAGCAGCTGGGTTAACGACATCGTTAGCACCAACCACAAGCACTACATCGGTCTGAGGGAATGTTGGGTTTACCTCATCCATCTCGACCAATTGCTCGTAAGGAACATTTGCTTCAGCGAGAAGCACGTTCATATGTCCAGGCATACGTCCTGCAACAGGGTGGATACCGTAAGCGACATCGACTCCTTTGGAGGTCAGTAGGTCAGCAAGTTCGCGAACCGTGTGCTGAGCTTGAGCTACCGCAAGGCCGAAACCAGGAACGATAACAACACGCTGGGCGTAGTTGAGCAAGATCGCAACATCATCAGGAGAGCTTGACTTCACAGAACGAACTTCGCCGCCTTCAACTGCAGCCTGAGGCTTCGCGGTGAATGCTCCAAAGAGAGTTCCAAAGAGTGAGCGACCCATCGCCGCTGCCATCAATCGCGTCAAGATTGTTCCTGAAGCACCTACGAGTGTTCCAGCGACAATCAGAAGCGTTGATTGCAAAACATAACCGCTGGCAGCAACTGTCAGACCGGTGAAAGCGTTGAGCAGGGAGATAACAATCGGTACATCTGCGCCGCCTACTGGAAGTACGAAGAGCACACCAAAGAGCAAGGCAAGAACAGCCATAACCGTAAGGGATGTATTACCCAATGAATGGATGACCCATTCAGCTGATCCAAGTGTTCCGAGCAAAGTTGCGGCAATAACAAAACGTCCACCAGGAAATACCACTGGGCGAGTTGTCATGATCTCTTGCAATTTCAAGAAGGTGACGATTGATCCAGAGAAGGAGACGCATCCGACGATGACTGTGA
>CAIZHC010000043.1 GCA_903932705.1 uncultured Actinomycetes bacterium
GAACTTCGATTTCAGTTCCCGAAGGAGTATGGGTTCTGGCATTAGCCAGGAGATTTGCTAAGGCTTGATGTATGCGCTTGTTATCGCCCAAAACGTAGAGATCGGCTGGAACATCAACGTGAATACGATGATTTGGACCGGCGGCCTGGGCTGAGGCGACACATTCATGGATAAGGTGAGTTAGATCTACGGGTTCCAGTGTGAATGGACGTGCCTCATCCATTCGGGCCAATAGCAATAAGTCTTCGACGAGTGAACCCATGCGAATAGATTCTTTCTCAATTCGTCCAACGAGCTCCCTGGTCTTCTCTTCACCGGAGACAGCTCCCTGGCGATGCAACTCTGCGAAGCCGCGAATTGCGGTAAGGGGTGTACGAAGTTCGTGTGAGGCATCAGCGACAAAGCGGCGAAGTTTTGATTCAGATGCATTCTTCTGTGCAAAGGACTCTTCAATTCGTCCCAACATAGTGTTGAGAGATTGAGTTAAGCGGCCCACCTCAGTTGATGGTTCTAACTCAGGTAGACGAGCAGAGAGATCACCATCAGCAATCGCTGCTGCAATAACTTCTACTTCCAAGAGTGGTTTAAGGCTCAAGGTAATCAACCAGCGAGAGATAACTCCGATGAGTATCAAGACCGCCAAGCTGATAAGAAGGAAGAGCCAACTTAGTTCGTGAAGGGTCTTTTCAACACTTGAGAGCGAGACTGCAATAACAACTGATCCAAGATTTGATGGCAGTACAAATGCAACTGCACGAGTTGAAGAAGGTGGAGATTCGGTATGGATCGTAAATGCTTTTCCATGCTTAGCCGCTACCTGCGCAAGAGTCATTCCTGTAAATGTTGTTTGCGCGCCACCCGTTGAGATATCTCCCCCGAGTTGTCCAAGAACTGTGCCGGTGGGATCGAGAAGAGTTACCGAGGTTGCAGTTGGGACTCCGCGCAAAGGACTTACCGCGCGAAATGGTTGTGCATCAGTTGTGCTTGCCGCAGATTCGTCAACGTTCGGTTCGATTCCAGCTCTAACTAATCTAGAGACGGTTCCAGTTGCAACGCTTGTAAGTTGAGAATCAACTTGCCTGATAAGAAATCCACGCAGTTCGGCATTCGCCGCAAAATCAGATGCGCCGATGCCTATTGCTGCCACCACAAGTGTGGCGAGCAAGAGGCGGTTGCGCAGGCTCCATTGCGAGAAGACCGACAATTTGTGCATGCTGAATTATCTTAGTTTCCGGCAGGAATACGCATTCGGTAGCCGACGCCACGCACAGTGTGAATCAGTGCTGGCTCATAAATATCAATCTTCTTGCGAAGGTAAGAGACATATGTTTCAACGATTCCAGCATCTCCACGGAAGTCGTACTGCCAGACGTGATCCAAAATTTGAGACTTGCTAACAACACGATCAGCGTTGATCATGAGGTAGCGAAGAAGTAGGAACTCGGTAGGCGAGAGGTCGATGAGGTGGCCAGCGCGACGAACTTCGTGGGTTGCCTCATCGAGTTCAAGATCAGCGAAGCGAACCTTCTCTTCATCAACGCTTGCCTCAACGACACCGATGCGACGTAGGAGCGCGCGAAGACGAGCCACTAGCTCTTCAAGTGAGAAAGGCTTGGTGACATAGTCATCTCCACCAATGGTGAGACCGGCGATCTTGTCCTCGACTGTATCTTTCGCCGTTAAAAATAGAACGCCAACGCTATGTCCTTCTGAGCGCAACTGGCGGCAGACTTCAAAACCATCTTGGTCTGGAAGCATTACATCGAGAATAAGAGCATGAGGCTTGAACTCTTCAGCAATGGTAAGAGCTTGGGATCCGGTTGCCGCGGTGCGAACGTCAAAGCCCACAAAACGAAGGCTGGTCGCAATAAGTTCACTGATTGAACTCTCATCATCAACAACAAGAATTCTCTGCAAGTTGCTCTGGGATGTATCTGCCACGGTAACTCTCTCTTTAAGTGCGGTCATTTTTCGATCCTCCACATTAATTGCTCTGTTACCCCACAGGAGGGGTACAGGAGTGAGGATTCTCTATTTGGCTGGGGATTTCCTGAGAAATAGCAGAAGTTTTCCACAGGGTTTATCCACGATGTGGAGAATTACAGCGGTGTAATTAAGCGTATTTTGGCGAAATTAGCGCCAGCGGGTGGCCAAGGTGAAGCCAAATCCGATAAATCCAAAGCCAATGACCATATTCCAAGCTCCAATATGCGGGATTGGATAGCCGGTATTGCTTACATAGTAGATAACAATCCAGACCAAGCCGATAAGGAAGCCAGCCAACATCGCGGGAGCAAGCCACTTTGGGCTCTCCTTAGGAAGTGGCGCGTGGTGCGCGACCTCATCCGGAATGTAGACCGGATCCTTCTTGCGGCTCTTGGACTTAGGCATAAGCAAAAGGTACACCAATATTAAAAATGTCACGATCATTCCACTCGGTAGCCTTACCCCATGACCCGTGTGCTCGTCGTTGATAACTATGACTCCTTTGTCTACAACTTGGTGCAATATCTTGGCCAGCTGGGAGCAGAGGTCACAGTTCGTCGCAATGATGAGGTCGATTTCTCAACCCTTGAGAGCTTTGACGGAATTTTGATCTCACCTGGCCCTGGAACTCCAGAGGCTGCGGGTTCGAGTATCGAATTAGTGAAATACGCAGCTGCACAGAAGATCCCATTACTTGGAGTCTGTCTTGGGCATCAAGCAATTGGAGTTGCCTTCGGCGCGACAGTTTCTAGAGCTCCTGAGCTACTGCACGGAAAAACTTCTGTGGTCTCGCACACCAATAAAGGGTTGTTAGCTGATCTACCTTCTCCATTTATCGCCACTCGTTATCACTCACTTGCGATTGAACCAGCAACACTTCCTGACGAATTAGAAGTAACTGGTAAGACGGAGTCTGGCGTGGTGATGGCTATTGAACACACCTCTCTTCCGATTTCAGGAGTGCAGTTCCATCCCGAATCAGTATTAACAGAGCATGGTCACCAGATGCTTGGAAATTGGTTGGAACGTTGCGGCGATGTTGGAGCACGCGCTCGCTCTGAAGGATTATCTCCGGTAGTTAATCGCTCTTAATTAATTTGTCGGTTGTGTATTGACTGTGATCGTCACAGCAGATCCAATGCTCTGAGTTGTTCCTGCATCAGGAGCCTGTGCCAAGACGGTTTGCAGAGGTTGTGTGGAATCAAATGCAGTTGCTGTCCGCACTAAGAAACCTGCTTGAGTCAAAGTAGTTATTGCTTGTACCTCAGTGAAACCAACGAGGTTTGGAATTTGCAAACTACCGCTGGCTATTTGTAAAACAACGCCGGCACCTGCTAGAAGAATACTTCCAGGTGAAGGGTTGACTCCAAGTACCGTACCAGGAGCTTGATTGGAATCTACTGACACGGTCTGTGCAACAGAGAGACCAACTGCTGTGAGCGCACTTCTCGCATCAGCTAAGGAGAGGCCAACTAAATTAATTGGTACAGATGTGTTTCCCGCACCTGAAGATTCTGTAAGAGTGATGCTGCTTCCAGGAATCACCTTCGAATCAGCGAGAGGTACCTGGCCGGAGATTCTGCCTTTAGGAATTGTGGAAGATGGACCGCTTTGAATATTGATTGTGAAATTAGGTAATAAGGCCCTCGCTTGAGCTTCAGTTAAGCCAACCACATTAGGTACCTGAAGTGATGGAGAGACTGGAGCATGCGATCGTGTAAGTAGCGTTGAGCCGGCAATCACAACCAATGCAACTACTACTCCTCCTATAGCGATAAGACGCTTGCGGGGTGAAGTTTTACGAATCTTGGTCGTCACTTGCTCGCCACGAACAGCTCTACGCAAATCCTCCAACATCGCTCCTGCATCTTGATATCGATCATCAGGATTCTTATGCAGTGCAACCTTAATAATCGTCTCTAAGTTTGGATCAATATTTGGATTGATATCTGAAGGTGCTGGCAGCGGCGCTGAGACATGCTGGAAAGCAATGGATACAGGTGTATCTCCTATAAAAGGTGGTCTTCCAGCTAGTAATTCATACATTAAACAACCGACGGAATAGATATCACTTCGAGCATCTGCGCTATCGCCAGTTGCCTGCTCTGGTGAGAGATATTGTGCGGTTCCTACCACGCTCCATGTATTGGTCATGGTGGCGCCAATGTCATCAAGTGCGCGCGCAATTCCAAAGTCCATCACCTTCACCTTGCCAGATTCAGTGATCATGATATTTCCAGGTTTTATATCGCGATGGATAATTCCCTCGTTGTGCGAGTACTCCAGAGCTTCCAATATTTCGGTAACGATTTGAACCGCTTCATCTTGCGAAATCTCTGCATCCGATTGCAGGACCTGGCGCAAGGTATGACCTTTAACAAGCTCCATCACAATGTAAGAGTTCGGTCCATCTTCTCCTGAATCAAAGACAGCAACAATGCCTGGATTATTTAAACCGCCTGCAGCTAGAGCTTCCTTCTTGAATCGGGCAACGAAGGCGGGGTCACGAGCTAAATCACTTCGCAAAATCTTTACCGCTACCTTACGATGCAAACGAAGATCGTCGGCGATGTAGACATCTGCCATACCGCCAGTTCCGATCATCGCACCAATTTCGTAGCGGCTATTAAATATCTTGTTGTTCATTATTTCGCCGCCCCAAGTAATTCAACGAGAGTGTCACCTTTATCTGCCACAACTTCAACCCAGAGAATAGTTACATTGTCGGGTGCACCTTTGTCATGGACTGCATCAATAAGTTGATCAACGACGGCACTCGGATCTGATTTCTTAATGATCGCCGCAATCTCGTAATCACTCAAGACTGAGGAGAGTCCATCGCTGCATAGAAGGAATTGATCGCCAATCTTGCTCTCAAAGATATGAAGGATGGGGTCAATTCCAGAATCTCCAATGAGTGCTTGTGTAAGCAGTGAACGTTGCGGGTGATTAATTACTTCTTCTGCAGTAAGACGTCCTTGATCTAGCAACTCCTGCATGACGGTATGGTCATAACTTAATTGAACGAGCTTCTTTCCCCGCCATTGATAACACCTGGAATCGCCGATATGTAGAAGTTCAACCTTCTCACCATTGAGATGCAATGCGGTGAGAGTTGTACCCATTCCTTGCAGCGTTCTGTCTGCGTTTGATACTTCAGCAATCTCATGGTCGATTGAGAAGGAGATATTGAGAAGTAAATCTTCGCGAGATTCAGCATCTAATGCGGGATCACTTAAGACCTTCCCCAAATCTCTCACCGAGGTAATCGCAATTTTGGAGGCAACTTCTCCGCCAGCATGTCCACCCATGCCATCTGCAACCGCAACTAAATTTGAAGAGACAAGAGCGGCATCTTCATTGCCATCTCGAACCAATCCAAGTTCACTTCGTGCAATAACCTTGAATGAGCGGTTCATAGAATTAGCGTAATGGTGCTAACCTCTTATGAGTAAGCCCGAGTGGCGGAACGGCAGACGCGCACGATTCAGGTTCGTGTACTCGAAAGGGTGTAGGGGTTCAAATCCCCTCTCGGGCACGCAAGATTGAGGGATTGGATTTAAATATGAATAAATTGCGCCCCTTTGGGTTATTGACCGCACTCCTCTTTATTGTCTCGGCGGCGGTCTCTTCGCTGAGCACTGCCAGCCAATCAACTACCACGGCACTAGTGCGAGTGGAACAGGTCGGTGGTTTCGTGGGTCCAAATGTTCTAACCACCCGCCTTCCGCAGGTAACTCTCTATTCCGATGGTCGAATTCTCGCCTCCACGAATCTTGATGGAGATGTCCGACAAATGTATGAGGGCATCGTGAGTAAATCCGTAATCAAGGCTGAACTATCTCTCTTCGCCAAAGTCACGAAGATTCCCAGTGGTGGCTGGGGTTTGCCTCCAGTGGCGGATGTCCCCTCCACTCAGGTAACCCTTACGCAAAACGGGGTAAAGAAAGTTGTAAATGTCTATGCGCTCGGATTTAAAGTAGAGAGCGCACCCCCAGCGACCAATGAGGCTCGGAATAATCTTTCGCAAGCGATCGATAAGTTGGTGAAGCTTGCCGGAAGCAAAAAGTACTTCTCTCCAGCGAGCTTTGAAGTGTGGCCTCAGGCAACGGCTTCAGATCCTTCGCCAACTCCAATTACTTGGCCCATAAGCGTTCCCTCACCTCATGCAGGATGCAACAAAGTGCTGGCAAAGCCATTCCTTGCGCAATTAAAGAGGGTTGGAAGTAATCCATGGTTATTCCCGGATGGAACCGTGCAACGTTTGACCTGGCGCCCAGTTCTTCCAGATGAAGTGGCGTGTCATCGCGGGGTTTGATCTACCTCGCCTTAAATCGCAATCCAGCCGCCTAACTCAATTGAGTAGAGTTCGCAGGTGAGTAAATATGCCTATCTTGGACCTGCCGGAACATTTACCGAAGCGGCTCTTTTAGGTATCACCTCTTCATCAGATCAACTTACTGCTTACGCAAATGTCACTGCGGCCCTCAATGCCGTTCGTGATGGGAGTGCCGAATTCGCATTAGTCCCCATAGAAAATTCTGTTGAGGGAGTCGTGGCTCGCACCCTTGATGAACTTGCAACCGGGGAGGCGCTAGAGATTGTCGCCGAAACCACGATTCCAGTGAGTTTCTTCCTTATGACACTGCCAGAGAATGCCACCAAAAAAATCACTCGAGTGGCCACCCACCCTCATGCAGAATCACAATGTCGGGCATATATCGCTCGAGTTCTACCCAGCGCTGAAATCATCGCAACCCCTTCAACCGCCGCAGCAGCGGAGGGGCTAAAAGATGGAAATTGGGATGGAGCAATCGCCGCGAAAATCGCCGCCGATAAATATGGTTTAACCATCGTCGCGGAAAATATTGGGGATAACGAAGGCGCGGTCACGCGATTTGTCCTTGCTCGCAAACCTGGTGAAATATCTATCGCCTCGGGAAATGATCGAACATCACTGGTTGCATATATTGATATTGACCACGCAGGTGCTCTCTTGGAAATTCTTACTGAGTTCGCAAAGAACGATGTAAACCTAACTTTCATTCAGAGTCGTCCTACGGGACGCGAATTAGGGCATTACCACTTCATTATTGATGTGGAGGGCCACCAAACTGACGCTGGCGTAGCGAAATCTATTGAGGGTTTACGCGGCATTTGTGAGGATATTCGCGTTCTCGGTTCGTACCCACGTTCCACCACTAGATAGGCTTATCCCGTGATTGATTTAAAAATACTTCGTGAAGATCCAGAACGGGTTCGCCTCTCCCAAAAAGTTCGTGGCGAGAGCGTGGAGATTGTTGACCAACTTCTTGAACTCGATGAGGCCCGCCGAGTAGCAATCACCACATTTGAAGCGCTACGTGCGGAACAGAATATTCTCTCTAAATCAGTAGGCGCAGCTAAAGGTGATGAGAAAACTGCACTCCTTGAAAAAGCAAAAGATTTATCTAGCCGCGTAAAAGAGGCAGATGCTGCTCGTGCGCTCGCCGAAACTGCTGCAGATGCTGCGCTCTTACAGATTCATAATCTCATTAGCCTTGAAGCTCCAGTTGGAGGAGAAGAAGATTTCGTAGTGCTGGAACATGTTGGCACTCCGCGCGATTTTGCGGCGGCAGGCTTCGAGCCAAAAGACCATGTAGAACTCGGAAAGATTCTTAAGGCTATTGATACGGAGCGCGGCGCGAAGGTTTCCGGTTCTCGTTCTTACTATCTCACTGGTGTTGGAGCACTCCTAGAGTTCGCTCTCGTTAACTATGCAATCTCTTCTGCAACAAAAGCTGGCTTTACTCCAGTAATTCCACCGGTACTTGTTAACCCTCCAGCGATGGAGGGAACCGGATTTCTTGGTCAAGCGGCTGAGAATGTTTACCGCCTCGATGCTGATGATATGTATTTGGTTGGAACGAGTGAAGTTCCACTTGCCGCGTATCACATGGATGAGGTACTTCCACAACTGCCATTGCGTTACGCCGGATATTCCACCTGTTTTCGCCGCGAAGCTGGTACCTACGGAAAAGATACTCGTGGAATTATCCGAGTTCACCAATTTGATAAAGTTGAAATGTTCATCTTCTGTGAACCCAAAGATGCCCTCGCAGAACACCAAAAGTTATTGCAGTGGGAGAAAGATTTCCTCAACGCAATGGAGATCCCTTACCGAGTGATTGATGTTGCTTCAGGAGATTTGGGAGCTAGCGCAATTCGTAAATTCGATATTGAGGCATGGATCCCAACTCAGAGCGCTTACCGTGAAGTTACAAGTACTTCTAATTGCACAGAGTTCCAAGCCCGTCGCTTAAATATTCGCTATCGCGATGAGGATGCAACAAAACATGTTGCGACTCTGAATGGAACCTTGGTTGCGATCCCTCGCATGATTGTGGCAATTTTAGAGAATCATCAAGAAGCAGATGGATCAGTTAATGTTCCAAACGCGCTTCGCCCCTTCTTAGGAGTCGACAGATTACTTCCCGCATAGTTGGTTCACGTCCGAAGGTAATTGCTACAGACCTCGATGGGACAATCGTCTCCTCCTACGAACGTATTACCTCCCGCACAATTTCAGCATTTACCGCTGCGCGAGATGCAGGAGTAGATATCTTCTTCGTTACTGGGCGCCCACCGCGTTGGATGCGGGAGATTAAGGAGAGTTTTGGCTTCGGCAATGCCATCTGCGCTAACGGTGCGATGCATTATGACTTACTTGGTGAACGCGTGATTGAAGAATGGTTGATCCCACTTGAGAACCAATTTGAATTCGTAAAGCGGATGCGTGAAGCAGTTCCATCAATCTCATTTGCAACTGAGTACGGAGATGAGTTCCACCACGAAAGCGCTTACATTCCACGATGGGACGTTGGCGTTGATAACTCTCCCGTTGCGCGAATTGAAGAAAAATTACTCAAGCCAGCTTTCAAGATGTTGGCTCGTTGTTCTAATTTCGAGTACACCTCAGATGAATTACTTGAGATTGCAAAACGTGAAGTGGGGGATCTTGTCACGATTACTCATTCCAACGCGGGGGAGGCGCTCTTAGAAATTTCTGCGCTCGGAGTAAGCAAAGGTGAAACCCTGGCAAAGCTCACAGCTCGCCTTGGATATAGCGCTAGCGATGTCGTGACCTTTGGAGATAATCCAAATGATTTCTCAATGCTCTCTTGGGCTGAGCGCTCATGGGCGATGGCAGATGGCCACCCCGATGCCCCTAAGTATGCAAAATTTGTAGCCGAACCCCATCACTTAGATGGGGTAGCTATTGTCATTGAGCAACTTTTGGAGTTGCCCGCTTAATTCTATTTACGCAGTAGCTCCAGTAAAGATGGTTTCTACTTCGCCCTCTCGGTTCTCAAATGCCTCAATATATTTCTTTGCAATGAGATCTGGTGCAAATGGAGTTGCCGGGGCAACAGTTCCCCCAATGGTGATGGTTGCTACGCGAATCCCCGCCGGTTTTAGCTCTTGGGCAAGTAGTAGAGCCGCGGAGCGGATCATGGCTTTTCCAACGGACAAGACTCCATAATCACTTGATGGGTAGAGCGCAAAGCCACCACCAGTAACAAGAAGCGCGCTTCGACCCGCAGTCATATTTGGAAGTGCGGCTTTAGTTGCGCTGAGGAGGCTGTAAAGATTTACTTCAGTCGCTAAGCGAACTTCTTCAGATGGGGTGGCGAGTAGCGGTCCACCGAATGCAGCCGCGTTGTAGACCAAGGCATCAATTGGTTGATCTATGGCTTCAACTGCCCGAGCTACATCGCTCGGCACAGAAGCATCAGCCACAGCCACATCCACTGTGGCTCCAAGAATTCGAAGCGCCGCCGCCATCTCTTCAAGATTTTCGATATTTCTGGAGATGAGAAGAATTGGATGCCCCTTTTCGGCGAATGCTTGGGCTACACCAACTCCAACGCCAGGTCCTGCTCCTACAACTACGACGAGTTCAGGGTTATTCATCAATATCTCCTATAAATTTTTAGAAAACTCTCTCCCAAAGCGGGGTCAAGGCTCTGACGATACCTTTGAAGAGAGAGCTCTTCCCGTTGAATTTTGCGACCCTGCAGTACTCCAGTAAGTTTGCCCACGGAGGGCTCGCATAGCGGCCGAGTGCACCGGTCTTGAAAACCGGCAAGGGAAACCTTCGTGGGTTCAAATCCCACGCCCTCCGCCAGTTTTTATATTTGCCCGATTTGCCCTGCTTGTGGGCGATTTCACCCCTAGAACCTATGCACCTACCTAGCGTTATTAGGTCGCTGGTAGGAAACTTCCCCCATGGCAATTGATACCTCAGGCAACGGCGTCTTCTCAGAGGGTCGAGCAAAGTTAAGCGCTCGCACGCTTCGTACGGACAAGTGGTGGCTCCAACCTCTCATCACGGTAATCGTTCTCTTCTCCTTCATCGTTTACGCAACCCTCCGAGCATTTGAAAACGGAAAATATTTTGCGCAACCTTTGATCTCACCTTTTTACTCACCGTGTTTAGCTTCCAACTGCGTTAAAGACTCCCCATCATTTATCGGAACAATCTTCGGGACGTACCACATCTTCGGAATGACTGTCTCACCGTCACTCTTCATCTTGATCTTCCCACTCGCATTCCGCATGACCTGTTACTACTACCGCAAGGCGTACTACCGCTCCTTCTGGATGTCACCACCTGCATGTGCAGTTGCTGAACCTCACGCCAAGTACACGGGTGAAACTCGCGCACCTCTCATTATTCAAAACGGTCACCGTTACGCTTTTTATGCAGGCCTAGTTTTCAATGTATTCCTTACTATTGATGCGATTGGTGCCTTTAGAAATGAGAAGGGTCAATGGGGTCACATGTCCATTGGCACATTAGTACTACTTGCAAATGCAACTTTCTTGTGGCTGTACTCGATGTCATGTCATACCTGCCGTCACACAGTGGGTGGACGCCATCGCAATTTCTCGAAGCACCCAATCCGCTACAAGCTCTGGACCTGGGTTTCGATTTTGAATCATAAGCACCAGAACTTCGCATGGATCTCACTCTTCGGTGTAGCACTTGCCGATCTCTACGTCCGCCAGGTTTCTGGTGGCTCAATCCGCAATCTCTACTTCTTCTAAAGGCGAATAGAAAATGACAGAACAGATCGAACGTCACAAGTATGACATCGTCGTTATCGGCGCCGGTGGAGCAGGATTGCGCGCAGCTGTAGAAGCTCGCGAAGCGGGACTCTCGGTAGCGATTGTCTGCAAATCCTTATTTGGTAAAGCTCACACTGTTATGGCTGAAGGTGGCGCTGCTGCATCAATGGGTAACGTCAACGACAATGACAACTGGATGGTGCACTTTAGAGACACCATGCGCGGCGGAAAATTCCTTAACCACTATCGAATGGCAGAACTCCATGCAAAGGAAGCCCCAGATCGCATCTGGGAGCTGGAGACTTGGGGTGCACTCTTTGATCGCACTAAAGAGGGAAAGATTTCACAACGTAACTTTGGTGGACACGAATATCCTCGCTTAGCTCACGTTGGAGACCGCACAGGCCTAGAACTCATCCGTACCATGCAGCAACGTATCGTTGCTCTGCAGCAGAAGGATGGACGTGACTTTGGAGATCCAGAGAAAAACATTCGCGTATTTGCTGAGGTAACCATCACTGAAATTCTTAAAGAGAAAGGCAAGATTGCTGGTGCATACGGGTATCGCCGTGAGAATGGTGAAGAGGTTCTCTTTGAAGCCCCCGCAGTAGTTATTGCAACAGGTGGCGTCGGCAAGACCTTTAAAATTACCTCAAACTCTTGGGAAGGCACTGGCGATGGCCACGCTCTTGCCCTCAAAGCAGGCGCAAACTTGGTTGATATGGAGTTCTTGCAATTCCACCCAACTGGAATGGTCTGGCCGCTTTCAGTTAAGGGAATTTTGGTTACCGAATCTGTTCGCGGCGAAGGTGGAATTCTGACAAACTCACTCGGCGAACGCTTCATGTTCAAATACATTCCAGATGTCTTTAAAGATAAGTATGCAGATAATGAAGCTGAGGCAGATCGTTGGTATGTCGATCAAGACAATAACCGTCGCCCACCTGAGTTGTTGCCGCGCGATGAAGTTGCGCGCGCCATTAACAGCGAAGTAAAAGCTGGTCGTGGAACTGAACATGGTGGAGTATTCCTCGATGTATCAAAGCGCCTCTCCGCAGAAATAATTAAAAAGCGCCTGCCATCTATGTGGCACCAGTTCTATGAACTTGCTGGCGTAGATATCACTAAAGAGGCGATGGAAGTTGGACCTACCTGTCACTATGTAATGGGTGGAGTTGAAGTTGATCCAGATTCAGCCGCTGCCGTTGGTGTCGATGGTCTCTTCGCAGCAGGTGAAGTTGCCGGCGGTATGCATGGTTCAAATCGCCTTGGTGGCAATTCACTTACCGATCTCTTGGTCTTCGGTCGTCGTGCCGGAATGGGCGCAGTTGCATATGTGAAGTCACATGGTGAAAATCCAGTCAGTCAATCAACGCTCGAAAAGGCAGCCGCACGAATTGAAGCTCCCTTTAGTCGTGTTGGTGGCGAGAATGCATATTCACTTCACCAGGAGTTGCAGGAAATTACACACAACCTGGTTGGAATTATTCGTACCGGGGCAGAACTTACTGAAGCGATTAAAGAGATTGCTGAGATTAGAAAGCGCAGTGCAAATATCTCTGTAACCGGAGATCGTAAGTTCAACCCTGGTTTCCACCTAGCCTTCGACTTGGACAACATGTTGCTCGTCGCCGAAAGCACAGCAAAATCAGCTCTGCTTCGCGAAGAGTCACGCGGCGGTCACACTCGCGATGATTTCCCTGGCATGAACTCCACCTGGCGTCAGGTTAACCACATCTCCAGCTTTGATGGCGAGAAGGTCAATATCAAATCTCAGCCACTACCCGTCCTGCCTAAAGAGCTCTTCGATCTCTTTGATGTTCACGAACTAGAGAAGTACATGACCCCAGAGGAAATCTCGAAAGGCGGTTCCAACTAATGGCGCGCACATTGAAACTTCGCATCTGGCGTGGAAGTGACCAAGATGGTGCATTACAAGATGTCACCGTCGAGGCAAATAGTGGTGAGGTTGTTCTCGACATTATTCACCGCGTCCAAGCAACACAGATGGGCGATCTCGCTGTTCGCTGGAATTGCAAAGCGGGTAAGTGCGGATCGTGTTCTATGGAGATCAACGGAAAACCTCGCCTTGCCTGTATGACTCAAGTATCTGCTTACGCAGAAGATGAGGTCATCACCATCACACCCCTTCGCGCATTCCCAGTAATTAAAGATCTCGTCACCGATGTCTCCTTTAACTACAAGAAGGCCCTAGAAGTCCGTGCGTATGAGCACCCTGCTGATTTGGCGCCAGGTGAGGCTCGTATGGAGCAGATTGATGTGGAGCGCTCGCAAGAGTTCCGCAAGTGCATCGAATGTTTCCTATGTCAGAACACCTGCCACGTCATCCGCGACCACGAGGAGAATAAGAAATCCTTCGCCGGTCCTAGATTCTTTATCCGTTTAGCTGAACTCGATATGCATCCACTAGACACTCTGCGTAATCGTAAGCAGAGCGCTCAAGAGGAGCATGGTCTAGGCATGTGCAACATCACCAAGTGCTGCACCGAAGTCTGCCCAGAGCACATCCGCATCACGGATAACGCGATCATTCCGATGAAAGAGCGCGTAGTCGACGTTAAGTACGACCCACTTCGCTGGTTAGGCTCGGTTATCAGAAAGCGAGAAGGTATCCTTTAAGCATGAGGATAATTGTTCGTTGGGGAGTTTTAGCTCTTGCAGTCTGGGCAGCAACCAGCTTAGTTCCAGGAATTAAAGTGCATGGCGGAGCATGGGATTACCTTTGGGTTGCCCTCATCTTCTCCCTCATTAATACCTTCTTAGGATCATTCTTAAAGTTGATGACGCTACCCGCTGTAATCCTGAGCGCTGGGCTATTTCTGATCGTGATTAATGCCGCGATGCTTGAAGTGACAACGCACATCAGTAGCGCGCTAACAATCACCTCATTCTGGTCAGCCATCTTTGCCTCAATCATCATTAGCTTGGTTTCAGGCATAGGTTCGCGGCTCACCTCCAAGCGCAATTGGAGTTAAAGAAACTCTCGCTGGTATCGCTTGGCGGAATCGCCGGATCTCTCGCCAGGTGGGGAATCTCATTACTCATTGTTGATCCTGGTTTTCCATGGGCAACACTCACAGTTAATTACATTGGCGCCGTCTTATTAACAATCATCATTGTCTACTCAAAGCATCACAGTAATCCTGGATGGTGGTGGCGCCCCGCGCTTGGCACTGGTTTCTGTGGAGGTTTTACGACCTACTCTGCCTTTGCCCTAAAAATTGATCAAGATATTTCCGCACATAACTATCACGGGGTAGCGACTTATGCGCTCGCCTCGCTAGTGGGAACTTTTATTTTAGTATTCATTACTCACGAATATCTCGATAAAAAGTTGGCTAAGAAATGAGAGCGCTTCTTATCTCACTCGGTGCTGGAGTAGGTGCGCCACTTCGCTACCTCATCGATAAGAATCTGCGGAAGAATCGAATCAATCTTCTTCCGATTGAGACCCTGCTTATAAATATTCTCGGTTCATTCATTCTCGGAGTCACGGTGCATCGCTCCGCAAATATTGGATATTTATTTGGAACTGGTTTCGCTGGTGCTTTCACCACATGGTCTGCATTTGCCTTAGAAACGCATGACCTCTTTAAGAAATCTAGGCACGTGACCGCATGGAGTTACCTAACTTTAACCTTGGTACTTGGCGTTTGTGCTGCCGCATTAGGTAACGCAATTTAATTAAGTAGGTTAGAGACCCAGACCTCGACCTCATCAGGGTGACGAGGTAATGCGCCACTTAATACCCGTGCCCCTGAGTTAGTTACGAGAACATCATCTTCAATGCGAACCCCAATACCGCGGTATTCCGCAGGGAAGAGGAGATCATCGGCTTGGATGTAGAGCCCAGGCTCCACCGTTAGGACCATTCCCTCTTCTAAGGTTCCTTCGCGATAACTTTCAGCACGTGCTAGAGCGCAATCATGTACATCCAACCCCAACATATGACCGGTGGCGTGAACGGTCCAGCGACGATGGAAGCCCGCATCTGGATCAAGTGACTCTTCGGCGGTTCCAGGCAATACTCCGAGCTCTTCTAATCCACGAGCTAAAACCTCGCTTGCCGCATCGTGAAAAGCACTCCAAGGAGCACCTGGCTTCACAGCGGCAATTCCGGCTTGCTGCGCTTCATATACAAGCTGGTAAATCTTGCGTTGCGCCGGAGAGAACTTTCCATTGATTGGAATGGTGCGTGTGATATCCGCGGTGTACATAGATTCAACTTCAGCGCCAGCATCAATCAAAATGAGATCCCCGGGAAGAACATCGCCATCGTTCTTAATCCAATGCAGAACGCAGGCATGAGAACCACTTGCTGCGATTGTGTCATAGCCGAGTTCGTTTCCCTCCAGGCGTGCCCGGCCATAGAAAGCCGCCTCGATAATTCTCTCGCCGCGCTTTGTGGAGGTCGCTGCCGGAAATGCTTGAATCATGTCGTTGAATCCACGCATAGTCACATCAATCGCCTTCTGTAACTCGGCTATCTCGTAACTATCCTTGATAAGGCGGTGCTCTGAAAGAATTGCCTTTAACTTTGCTTCGCGCTTCTTATGCTTTTCTACGAGCGCATCAATAACCGGGTCTTCACCTCGAATAGCGAGTGTTTCAGCTTCATCAGATAAAAGTTCTGGGAGTGAGTCGATATGTCGCACCGAAATTCCGTAGCGCTTCTGAGCCTCATCAGTAGAGAGTCTGCGCCCTACCCAAAATTCTCCGTGGCGACGGTCAGCGTGAAATTCATCGGTATCACGAGGAGAACGAGGATGGATGAAGAGCAAGGCTTGGTGTCCATCGTCAGTTGGATCCAACACTAGAACAGAGTCAGGAACGCTATCGCTGGCACTAATTCCGGTCAGGTAAGCGAAATCTGTGAGGACGCGAAATTTGTAGTCGGTATCGTTGCTGCGGACTTTAAATGTTCCGGCCGGGATGACGATACGAATATCGGGATATAAAGCTGAAAGCTTTGCTCGTCTAGCTGCAGCAAATTTCACAACTTCAGCGGCGGTGACACCTTCCAAAGAGGAGTCAGCCCAACCCTGCGACATAAACTTCGCTAAGGCTTCACCCTTAGGAATGTCGTGTGATTGAGTGCCAGGTGCTCGCATCGGAAGTTTGTTCATGTTGGCAAGGGTACTAGTCTTGCCTTATGTCATCACAGCATTTTCAAGCGGTAAATCCTGCTGACGGTTTAGCCTTCGGCGCCACATATCCAGAACAAGATCGCACAGAAGTTGAGGCAACAATTGCTCGTACCTTCGCAACCAAGGAGGCTTTTGCGGCGCTCTCGTTGGCTGCTCGCGCGAAGTTCCTTGATGCGATTGGCGCAGAGTTAGAGAGTTCAAGAGCGGGCTTAGTTGAGATTGCCCACCTGGAAACAGGACTTCCAGAAGCGCGAATCAATGGCGAAATCTCTCGCACGATTATTCAATTACAACTCTTTGCAGCAATGGTTCGAACCGGCACCCACCTTGGCGCGACTATCGATCTCGCTGACCCTGACTACAAGCCTGTGGCGCGACCAGATATGCGCAAAGTTAACCTCCCAATCGGAGTAGTCGCAGTATTTGGCGCCTCCAATTTCCCATTTGCTTACTCAGTGATTGGTGGAGATAGCGCTGCTGCGCTCGCCGC
>CAIZHC010000044.1 GCA_903932705.1 uncultured Actinomycetes bacterium
AGTGAATGCCCGCCGTTAAACCAAAGTCAGTCGCGTTCTGCCACGCAACTGCGCTCTTTAAATTCGGTGCAACCATTAGAGCGAGCACTGGACCAAACCATTCGTTGCGGTGGCTCCATGATCCAGGCTTCACGCCGACCTTGATTCCAGGACGCCAGAGGTGGCCAGTGTGATCTAGTTGGATGGGCTCCACGAGCCAACTCTCGCCCTCATCGAGATGGTGGAGCGCGTGGGATAAGTTGCCTTCAGGAGTACGAATAATTGGACCCACCGAAGTGTTGAAGTGGTAACCAGCACCAACTTTGAGGCTAGAAACATCATCAATGAGTTGGCGAATAAAAGCTGGATCCTTGTAGATGCTCTCCACAATAATTCCAAGGCTTGCGGCGGAACATTTCTGTCCGGCATGGCCGAAGGCCGATTGCACCAAATCTTTAACCGCGGCATCAATATCTGCGCAGGCAGTTATGACTAGTGCGTTCTTTCCACTGGTTTCAGCCAAGAGGTTAAGGTCATTGCGCCATTGCACAAACATATTGGCGGTATCAAATGCACCTGTGAGGATTAGAGCTTTGATATCGGGATGTGTAATTAAATATTTGCCATTTTCATCATCAAGGCTCGGCACAAATTGCAGCGCGTCATATGGAACTCCACCATCCCACAATTGCTGTGCCAGTTCCCAAGCTGTTGCCACAGTTTCGGGCGCTGGTTTAAAGAGAACGGGATTGCCAGCAGCTAGCGCGGCAAAGAGTCCTCCAGCGGGAATTGCATATGGAAAGTTCCATGGTGGAACAACGAGAACTGTTCCGATAGGAGTGCTCTTCTCATCATCGATTGTCGAGGCGTAGAAGCGGGCAAAATCAATCGCTTCACTCACTTCTGGATCTGCTTCAGCAACTGTCTTTCCGGCATCGCGGCTCATTACCGCAATGCTGCGGGTGCGTTGAGTGGACATGTGTTCAGCAACTTTTTCAAGAATGGCTCTACGTTCATCCGCACTCTTAGAACTCCACGTAGATTTCTCAGCGACTGACACCGCTTTATCGATTAGTTTCTTATCAACGACTGAATATGAGTACCACTGCGCACCATCAGAACTTGGGTCAGTTCCAATACCTGTCGTTGATGACTCGTACTCTTTCCCAGCGACCACTACCGGGATAGGCGGGTATTGATCAGTGAGTATCTTTGCAATATCAGTTGTAACTGTGTGAATGAAGCCAGGTTCCGTCGGATCACCTGATGGTTCGTTGAAGAATCCCTCGCTATGTACAGGCTTAATAAGGTGGCGACGAGATGAAGTTGAGAGTGTGTGGCGCTCTTCGATGGAGCGTTCAAATCTTGCCTTCTGCTCCTCAAACTTTGAAACGTTCTTTCCGATATCAAATGCAGCTTTTAGATAGTTCTCATCAGAGGTGTTCTCATCCAGACGCCGAACCAAATAAGCGACTGCTGAAGCAAAATCATCACTCCGAGTTACAGGTGCATAGAGAAGTACTTGATGTCCTGATTGGGTAACAGCAAGCGCCTCAGCATTTGCCATACCTTCAAGCATCTCAATATCAATCTGCTTGAGCACCTTGCGCTTTCTTGCAACCTCAATTGCCCACGTGAGGTGAAATAAGTTGTGGCTGGCAATACCAATTCGCACAAAATCCGCGATCTCCGGACGTAGCGCAACATCAATCAAGCGGGAGTAGCTCGCATCTACATCAGATTTTGTTGGATATGGAGCAGGCGTCCAACCATTGAACTCACCTTCTGCACTCTCCATCGCTAAATTCGCACCTTTGACGAGGCGAATCTTGATTGTTCCGCCAAATTTCTCATGACGCCTCTTTGCCCAAGTGGCCAAATCATGGAAAGCAGAGTGCGACTCTGGAAGGTATGCCTGCAGAACGATTCCCGCACTTAAAGTTCCGAACTCTGGCTCCATCAGAACCTTTTTAAAGACGGCAACTGTGAGCGCTAAGTCGCGGTACTCCTCCATATCAAGATTGATAAAGGTCTTATCTTCTTGTGCGGCGCGGTAGAGAACGCGCAATCTATCTGCAACTTTCTCCAACGAACCCGCGTGATCAATCGTCACCATCTGCGCTACAACAGCGGAGAGTTTCACTGAGATGTAATCAACATCGGGACGCGCAATCATCTCTAAAATCTGCTTGAGCCTGGTGTCTGCTTCGTGTTGCCCAAGGACAGCTTCTCCCAAAACGTTTATGTTGAGTCGAATTCCCTGCTTAGTACGACGGCGCAAAATCTTGGTGAGTCCTGAAACCTCGTACGGGAGAATTAATCCTTTTGAGAGCGCTCGAACACGTTGGTGCACCAGCGCAATCACAACCCCCGGAGTTGTTTTCGAGATAGCGCGAAGGAATTTCAGGCCCAGTGCATTGAAGATTCCAAAACCTTTGATGGATGCTTTCTTGGCAGCACGAGAGAAAATAGTGACTGCTTGTTTGGTCGAATGAATTCGCATCACTTCGTCGGTGAGAGTGATGGTGACTTCAATAGCCTCGGGATCTTTAAATAATCTCGCGAAGCGCTTGCGGTTTGCCCGATCGCTCCTACTCCTCAAAGTGTCTGAGGTGTGAATCAGATTTCTGGCTTGAGCGACCGATGTCTTTGCGGTCGGATCAATTTTCGGATCAGTATCAAAGGTATGAGCGCTGCGAGAGGTTGGCACGACGACCATTCTCCCTCGCGCTGGAGAAAAATTCACCTTTGCGCAACCTAAAAGCCTCTTTTCTGACCTTCGCATGTGTTCTGATGGGAGGATGAAAGCAGTCGTGGTTGGTGGGGGAATTATCGGCACGATGCACGCGCTGCTTGCGGTGGAAGCTGGCCATGAAGTAGTTCACATTGAACGTGACTCCAAACCCCTCTCTGCCTCAGTCAGAAACTTTGGATTGGTCTGGGTGAGCGGCCGGGCCGCCGGTGGCGAGCTCGCTATCGCACTTCGTGCTCGTCAACTCTGGGAAGAGATTGGTTCTAAGGCTGAAATTGGTTTCAGGCCACAAGCCTCACTAACAATTGCCCAAAATGAGGCTGAATTCGAGGTCATGGTTGCCGCTGCCGCCATGGATGATGCTCACGAGCGCGGTTTTAGGTTGCTAGATCGCAATCAAGTTCAAACACTTGAGCCGGTTCTGCAAGGAAAGTTCGTTGGAGCTTTGCAGTGCACCCAAGATGGTGCGGTTGAGCCAAGCCTCCTTCTGGGCGGACTTCGTGATTACTTGGCGAAACATCCGAATTACAGCTGGAAGCCAAATTTCGAAGTGGTTGATTTTTATCATGATGAACATGGAAACCATGTGACTGATATTGAGGGAAGCAAGATCTCAAGCGATCTGCTCGTCATCTGCCCTGGATCTGCACACCAGGGATTCCTCGCGGAGTTTTTAGCGGATGCTCCATTGCGACGCGTCCATCTTCAAATGGGCGCAACGGTGCCATTTGGCGCAACACTCGGTCATTCCATCGCGGATGCAGATTCAATGCGTTACTACCCTGCATTTAAAGATTTAGCGTTAGATACTATGCCGCCTCAGGAAGAGATTGCTGCGCAGTACAAGATGCAGCTCCTTCTTGTTCCGCGCCTTGATCGTTCGTTCACAATTGGCGATACTCATGAATATCAAGAGCCCTTCTCGCATGAAATTTTAGAAGCGCCTTACGATCACCTGCGAAAAGTGATTTCCAATATCTTCGGCGCTCCAGCCCCAACCATCGCCCGTCGATGGTCTGGAAATTATTCACAGATAACAAGTACTGATCTCTATTTCCGTAAGGAGCTTGCTCCCGGAGCCGTAGTTGTAACAGGCGGGGGCGGCCGCGGAAACACAATTTCACCAGCAATCGCAGAGGAGACCATCAACTCATGGCCGAAATAAAGCTTGTTGTACTCGATGTAGCTGGGACGACCGCGCAAGATGATGGTTTGGTCGTAGAGGCATTTCAAATCGCCATGGAACCGACAAATCCATCGGATTCTGAACTCAACGAGATGACAGAGTATGTCCTAGCAACAATGGGACAGCGCAAGATTGATGTATTCACCCATCTTTGTAAGGGAGATGCCCAAGCCGCATTTGCAGCGCACGAGCGTTTTGTAACTTCTTACACAGATCTCGTTGCAGAAGGATTACTTAAAGAGTTTGATGGAGTAAGTGATTTCTTCCGCGAACTTCGTAACCGTGGAATTGGAATTGGAATAACGACTGGTTTCCCACGAGAAATTCTCGACCCAATCATCTTTGAACTCGGTTGGAGCGACCTCATCGACACCTCGGTTGCGGCATCCGAGGTAAATGCAGGTCGCCCTGCGCCAGACATGATCTTTCGTACAATCGAGCTCTATAACAAGGTAAAAGGCTTAGAAATTAAGGTTGAAGAGGTTGCTGTTGCCGGTGACACCGAATCAGATATGAAGGCGGGATACTCCGCCGGAGCTCCGATTATTCTTGGCGTGACAAGCGGTGCACACACCGCCGAAGAACTTCGCGCATCTGGCGCGACTGGAGTGTCGCCAACGGTCCTCACCTTGCTCACGCTCGTTTAGTACGCGAAGTCGATTATTAACTTTTCGTACATCCATTGCTCCTCTAAATAACCCTTTTTAGTTAACAAGACCAAGTTTGCTAGCGCTACAAATCCTTAAGGGGGACTAATGCGTAAGCAATTCATTTTGGGAACCGTTGTTGCAATCGCTGCAGCAATGCTTCCTGTCGTAGCAGCTGAGACATCTTCAGCAGCAACTGCGGCAAAAATTGATTATTCAAAGTGCACAGATCTCAAGTCTTGCGGTGGCATGGACGCTCTTGTCGCAGCCGCTAAAAAAGAAGGCAAGCTCAACGTAATCACCCTTCCTCGCGACTGGGCTAACTACGGAGAAGCTATGGACCTTTTCTCAAAGGCATTCGGCATCAAAATCACAGATGACAATCCAGATGGATCATCTGCTTATGAAATTCAAACAGTTCGCACAGCTCCAGCATCAAAGGTTCCAGATGCTGTTGACGTTGGAATCACCTATGGTGCTGATAACGCTAACCTCTTCTCACCTTACAAGGTCCAGAACTGGAAAGACATCACACCTACATACAAGGATGCAAATGGTCGTTGGTACGGAGACTATGCAGGCGTAATCGCATTGTCATACGACACATCAATTCCAAAGGCTCCAGCATCATTTAACGATCTCAAGGATCCAGCATTCAAGAACATGGTTGCAATCGGTGGAGATCCATCAGGTGCTCAAGAGGCATTGATGTCAGTATTCGCTGCAAACCTTGCTAACGGTGGAACAACTGCAAACGTTCAAACCGGTATTGATTACTTCAAGGCTTTGAAGACTTCAGGCAACTTCGTAACAGTTTTGGCTAACGGTCAGAACCTTCTCGCTGGTGCTTACAAAGTCTCATTCTCATGGTCCTTCAACGGTCCAGGAGCAGTAGCAACAGCTGCTAAGGCTGGAAAGACCATCAAGTATGTAATTCCTTCAGATGCTGTTATCAAGGGAACTCCTTACATCATGGCTATCCCATTCAACGCTCCACACCCTGCAGCAGCTCGCCTCTGGACAGAGTTCCTCTACTCAGAGAACAAGGGCAAGGGCTCAACAACAATCGGTTCAACAAAGGGCATGACTGGTTCAAAGATTTTTGCCGCAATCAATGGCGGACAGAACATCTGGATCGCCGGTGGCGCTCTTCCAATTGAATACGATGCAATGGTTGCTAAGGGCACCAACGCAGCTGCACCAGCTGGATACGGAATTCCAGCAGGAGCAAAGATTGTTACACCAAGCCCAGCAGATCAAGATGCTGCAAAGGCTCTACTCAAGGCACAGTGGCCAGCAATCGCTGGTAACTAAGTCCTAGAACTAGTTACGAACTAAGTTAAATGGGAGTAGCAGAAGCACGTGCTCGGATTCGTTCGAGCAGCCGCAATAGTGGTGTGCTTCCGCTACTCCCCTTTTTCCTCTTCACTGGCTTCTTTCTCATCTGGCCAGTTATCGCGGTAACACTTCGCAGCTTTAAAGGAAATAAAGAGGAGTGGACTTTGGCGAATTATCGGCCAATCCTTCACTCAGGTCCTTACTTTCACTCATTTGTTATCTCACTAAAACTCTCACTCGTTACTGGTCTTATCGGAGCATTGCTCGGCGCTTTCTTTGCATATGTAATTGTGAAATATGCGCACGGTAAATTTGGCGCGGTCATAGATTCCATCTCTGCAGTCTTTGCAAACTCTGGTGGAGTCCCGCTTGCCTTCATGTTCGTTGCCGCCTTTGGTACAGAAGGAATCGTCACAAAAGTATTAAAGACTTTGGGCTGGGATATTTACGCCGGCCACTTCACCATCTTCTCCTTCACTGGAGTCGTCATGGTCTACTCATTCTTCCAAGTTCCGCTTATGGTTCTAGTTTTCAAACCTGCGATTGCTGGTCTTCGTAAAGAGTGGGAAGAGGCGAGCATCAACTTAGGCGCTAACTCATTCACCTACTGGCGCCGCGTTGGTATTCCAATCTTGATCCCATCATTTGTTGGTGCATTCTTCTTGCTCTTTGCTGGTGGCTTCTCTGCATACGCAACTGCCCGGGCGCTCACCGTTGGAACCGTTCCGCTGGTTCCAATCATTATCGGAAATCTAGTTGATGGAAATGTGGTCTCAGATCAAACTCATCTCGGTGATGCTCTTGCTGTTGGAATGATTGTTGTGGCAACAATCGTGATGGCTGGATATATCTGGGCGCGAAGCCGCGCTGCTAAGTGGAGGAATTAATGAAGCGCATCAGCCTTAAATGGCCGCTGATCATTAGCTCATCCACACTTGCAATTCTGATTTTTATCGTGCCTCTCTATGGCGCCACCGTTTATAGCTTTAAAGGTGCCGGCGGAAAGGGTCATTCTTGGGCTAACTACCAATGGCTTATCCACCAAGATGGGTTCGCGCCTGCACTTCTTACCTCTTTAAAGTTGGCTGTTTTAGCGGCTCTCTTCAACCTATTCTTGATGGTACCCACCATGGTTTATCTCAATCTCAGGGGCCAGAAGTTTAAGTCAATTGTGGACTTCCTCTGCATCCTTCCATTGATTATTCCAGTTGTTTCACTTGCAATCGGTGCACAAGTTGCGATGCCTGACTTCCTGCAGAACACTGAATACGAGCTCGTATTCTTCTTTGTGATCATTGCGCTGCCGTACACATATCGCGCTTTGGATACATCGCTTCAAACAGTTCCACTGAAAACTTTAGTTGAAGCATCTCGAAGTTTAGGAGCATCGTGGAGCGTCACAATTATTCGCGTCATCGTTCCAGCGATCCGGAGTGGAATTACTGGAGCAGTATTTCTGACATTCGCACTTTCAATCGGGGAGTACACGATTACCTCACTCTTGCACTGGGAAACATTTCCGACGTGGACTGTTGTCGCAGGACAGCAGAACATTCTTGGTGCGATTGCGATCTCTGTCTTTAGTTTTGTGAGTGCGATTGCACTCTTGACGGTCATTTCGCTCTTCTCAAAGAAGGGTGATCAACGTGTAGAGGTGGACGAATGAACCAGAGCGAACGCAATAGCGCAACCCTCGAACTACG
>CAIZHC010000045.1 GCA_903932705.1 uncultured Actinomycetes bacterium
TCAAAAAGTTCGAGGAACTTGGTCAATGGATCGTAAATGCATATACCTTCAACGTCGAAAACACGGCGGTCATAAATTAGGTCAAGAGCAACTTGCAGAGCCTCTGGCTCGATGCGGGCAATAGGCGTGATCTTGGAAGGATGAACAATTGCCGAATCAAGGCCAGCTTTGACGGCCTCTGAAAGAAATACTGAGTTAAGAATGATGCGAGCTGCAGGGTTTAAACCAAATGAAACATTGCTAACTCCGAGGGTTGTCTGAACTCCGGGGTATAAACGCTTCAATTCTCGAATTGAATTAATAGTCTCTTCGCCATCTTTACGAGTCTCTTCTTGACCAGTGGCAATTGGAAAAGTGAGGCAATCAATCAGAATGTCACCGACATTCATACCCCACTTGCCGGTGAGATCTTCGATAAGGCGAGTTGCCACTTTAATCTTCCACGCTGAAGTACGAGCCTGCCCCTCTTCATCAATAGTCAGCGCGATAACTGCAGCGCCGTGTTCTTTTACCAGAGGCATGATGCGCGCAAATCTAGATGTAGGTCCGTCGCCATCTTCAAAGTTAACTGAATTGATTACACTTCGTCCACCAAGTAATTCAAGTCCGGCCTTAATAACGGCGGGTTCTGTGGAATCCAAAACAATCGGAAGAGTGGATGCGGTTGCGAGTCTGGATGCCAATTCCTGCATATCTTTAACGCCGTCACGGCCTACATAGTCGACAGATAAATCAAGCATGTGAGCGCCATCGCGAATTTGATCTCGGGCTATTTCAATACAAGATTGCCAATCCTCATTGAGGAGGGCATCACGAAATGCTCTTGAACCATTTGCATTAGTTCTCTCACCTATGGACAGGTATGAGAGATCTTGGCGGAATGGTACAAATTGATAGATAGAACTTGCGCCGCGCTCCAAATGAGGAGTGCGCTCCACTACTTCTGAACCAGAGAGTAAATCCACAACTTCCTTTAGGTGGGCAGGTGTAGTTCCGCAACAACCTCCAACAATTGAGACTCCGTAACTCTTGCGAAATTCCAAGAGATACTTTGCAAGCTCTGGTCCTGTAAGTGGGTAATGAGCGCCATCTGCACCGAGAATCGGTAGTCCAGCATTTGGCATAACTGAGATGCGCGCACTTGTACCTTGCGATAACGCTCTCAGATGTTCACTCATTTCGGCTGGGCCAGTTGCGCAATTCAGGCCGATGACATCAATCTCAAGGGGTTCTAAAGCATTGAGGGCGGCGCCAATTTCAGAGCCCAGCAGCATGGTTCCAGTTGTTTCAACGGTAACTTGTGCAATCAGAACCACATCACGATCTGACTCAGCAATCGCTAATCGTGCACCATTGACTGCAGCCTTAGCTTGGAGCAGATCTTGAGTTGTTTCAATCAGGAGCGCATCAGAGCCACCATCAATTAAGCCTTTGGAAGCTGTTGCGTATGCTTCTTTCAATTTCTGATAAGTGGTGTGACCGAGAGTTGGCAATTTAGTTCCCGGTCCAAGTGAACCTAAGACAAAACGAGGCTTCTCAAGTGTGGAATATTCATCTGCGACTTCGCGTGCCAATTTCGCACCGGCAAGAGCCAATTCGTAAATACGTTCTTCAATCTGATATTCAGCCAAGTTGGCAAAATTGGCTCCGAAAGTATTAGTTTCAATCGCATCGACGCCAACATCTAAATACTCTCGATGAACCGCCTTCACAATATCTGGGCGTGAGACATTGAGTATCTCGTTGCAGCCCTCAAGCCCCTGGAAGTCTTCTAAGGATGGGTTGGCTGCTTGAAGCATAGTTCCCATGGCGCCATCTGCGACGATGGTGCGCAAAGAGAGCGTTCTGCGAAAAAGGGAGTCTTTCTTCATAAGGCAGTGAGTTTAGCCTAGAAGGCTAGACCCAATGCGCTATCAAGTAGGCGTGAGAGTTCTCCAGCAGATCCACCAATCTCGCCATCCTCGGTTGCCTTAACCCATTGTTGTAGCAAATCCATGATTCGAGGAGTATCAAGGTTCTGACTCAGGGCAGAAATAATCTCCGCTCCAAGTTCAGCGGTGGGTGCAACTTCATTTCTCGATAGCGCTGATCTGATTCGCTCCACCTCGCGTTGCGCACTTTCCAGTGTTTCATTGCTCCACATTCGATCTTCTGAATAATGAGATTGAAGTAAGGCAAACCTAATCACAACAGGATCTATGCCTTCAGCAAGTAACTTAGAGACAAATACTAAATTGCCCTTTGACTTACTCATCTTTTCGCCATCGAGACCGACCATACCTGTATGAACATACCCGCGTGCAAATTGTTGGCCGGTCATTGCCTTCACTTGTATAGCCGACATAAAATGGTGAGGGAAGATGAGATCACTTCCTCCTCCTTGAATATCAATCAGCGCAGATCTCGATGAATCTCCAGAGAGGTAACTTTCCCCGAGCAAATACCGCAGACTTATAACCGCACACTCGATATGCCAACCAGGTCGTCCGAAACCATGAGATGAATTCCAACCAGGCTCTCCCTTTTTATTTGCCAACCAGAGTAGGGAGTCGAGTGGATGCTCTTTGCCATCTCTATCGGGGTCTCCCCCTCGCTCTCTAAAGACGGCGATGGCTTCCAATTCGGAAATTGGAAGCTCAGAGAGAAAATTGGAAGTCCTGAAGTAGAGATCGTTATCAACGGAGTAAACAAAACCACCCTGTTGCATCTTCGTAATAGCATCATCAACAAGATTCATTGTCTGCGTTGCCGGCACAAACCATTCCGGTGAAAGTACTCGTAACGCTTCCATATCTCTTGAGAATAAATCTGTCTCTTTTTGAGCTAAAGATTCCCAATCAGTTCCATCGCGAGCAGCTCGCTCGAGTAGAGGTTCGTCAATATCGGTGATGTTCTCAACAAAATGTAGAGACGATCCGATTAGCCGCGAATACCTATTTATGAGATCAAATGTTAAATAGGTAGCGGCGTGTCCCAAATGTGTTGCGTCGTAAGGCGTAATTCCGCATACATACATTCTCACATTTGTGTCTGGATCTATCGTGAATCTACCGCTAGAACTTTGGAGAGTGAGAGGGGCTTTCGCCTGTTCAAGTGTGGAAAGCGCGGGATTGGGCCACGGGTTTTGGAGAATATTCATGAGGAGTAAAGGTTATCTAAAAAGGCGGCCAAGGGATGGATGGCCAATCTTCACTCGGCTTAGGAAAGGCACCGTGCTTCAAAAGTTCTTGCAATCTCCCATTTAAAGCTTCGACCTCTCGCCTAGTTAGATATTCACTGAGTAATGAAGCAGCTATCTGAGATGCCCCTTGGAGGATTTGCTTCTCCTTCTCGGAAAAGCCTTCCCCGGCAAATTGCCAAAGGACAGTTCTTAATTTTGGATCTTCGTGAAAAGTTACGCCATGATCGCATCCGAAGATAACATCTGGGTTCTTCGGCAAAATATGACCATATTTTCGGTCAGTGTTATTGATGATCGCATCAAATAGGGCCATCGCTCGAATACTTGGATGTTGGCCTTGTGCAAGATCAACGACATCTACCGCTTCATCTATCTCAATCCATTCTTGAACCATCCCAGGGCCGAAGGGACCGTCGCGCAGAATCGTGAAGGGGATAAGGTGTAATCCCAACTCTTCAGAGAGAAGATATGCAGCAACCTCGCGACTGGCTAAGTTGCCATCAGGAAAATCCCATAGTGGTCGTTCTCCGGCGATTGGTTTGTAAATGACTGGTACTTCCATCTCCCCTACAACGCATTTTGCAAAGAGGGTTGCATTTGATGCATCAACGAAACGACCTTCAACGCTCATCTCGCCGGTTGAAATTACTTTACGAACATCACTCAACGACGATAACCATTGGCTCTCGGACAGAGATGGCCCTCTGGATTAACAGGCAATCCGCAGAAGGGACATGGCTGGCGACCAGCAGCGACTGCTGCATCGGTTCTATCGCAAAAAGTTCGGGCTTGGTGAATACGAAGTGAAAAGGAGAGCAAATCAGGTGCATCTTCAATCAGGATCGCTTCATCATCGCTCAGTAATTCTGTAAGCGTCTCATCTCCAATAGCCTGAGTTTCAACCAATATTCGCTGCTTCTCTTGATCCCAACTTATGCCGATTACTCCAGCTCGGAAATCTTCCGTGATAGGAAATTCGAGTGAATCATCATCTCGCTCCCCCACCACATTTAATTCATCCAAACTCGCCAATTGATTGCGACGAAGTTCGCGAAGCATAATCCGAAGTCTCTCGGAAAGAGCTAGAGCTTGTGATTTCTCAATAGCCACGCAGGTGGTACCAATTGGCGAGGAGACTTGTAAGAAGAATTGTCTTTCGCCCGGAACTCCAACTGTGCCGATAACTGCGCGAGTTACCTGTTCATGTTTATAGATATACCTACTCACAGATTTCCCGATCCTCCGCCTAGCTGAAATCGATCACGCTTAACTTTCTTATTGCTCCCGATCCCGGATAGATGACCAGTTGAATTTACTTGAACTACTTGAGAGGAAGGGATTTGGATACGGGTGATAGATGCAGGGTCAATTGAAATTCTTTGAAATTGATCTAAGGAGAGACCCAGATGGAAAGCTACGATGGATTTAATTACATCACCGTGCGAGAGAATCAAGATTCGAGACTTACCAGATGCAAGATTTATTACCGCCTGATTTGCGCGGAGCGACATCTCGCCGAAGCTCTCACCTTCCGGAAAACGGACGGTGCTTGGTCGACTCTGGATACTTTTCCAGAGCTCATTTCGGGAGAGGGTCGATAGAGCTTTTCCTGACCAACTTCCGTATTCCATCTCAATCAGATCATCCACCAGATGTAATTGTTCAGATCGACCTTGGAGATAAGGAACAAGTGTCTCTTTGCAGCGACGAAGCGGTGATGAGTAAATTTCTTCAAATTCCATCTTGGCCAGAACGGGGACAAGTTCAATCGCTTCTTGGCGACCTCGTGGCGAGAGAGCAACTCGATTATCTCGGCCCGCCAAGATGCCCTTCAAATTCGCGGTGGAATGAGCGTGCCTTACCAAAACAACTTCACATGAGGTGGATTTGGCCATGTCTGTAGGTTACCGAGAAATTGGCTCGCGGGTTGCTAGGGTCGGGGAATGGAGATGCGTACCCTTGGTAAAACCGGTCTTAAAGTTTCTCGTTTAGGACTCGGGACGATGACCTGGGGTCGCGATACCGATGAACATGAGGCCGCCAATCAATTACGGATATTCCTAGATGCTGGTGGAAGTTTTATCGATACCGCAGCGGTTTATGGCGATGGAGATTCAGAGCGTGTTATCGGCGGATTTATAGGCACTCTCGTTTCGCGTGATGAAATCACAATCGCCACCAAAGCAGGTATTTCATTCAATCAAGGTGAGAGAGTAATTAACAATTCCCGAACCTCGCTCCTTAAGGATCTCGACGGTTCCCTTGAAAGACTTGGGATTGAATATGCCGATCTCTGGCAGGTTCATCAATGGGATTCCAATATTCCACTAGATGAGACACTCTCTGCTTTGGATTTCGCGGTGGCAAGCGGCCGAGTTCGTTATGTAGGAATATCTAACTTCGCAGCTTGGCAGATGGCGCGAGCTGCAACCTTGCAAAATCCCTTATTTGGGAAGGTTGCGCTCAGTTCTATTCAATCTGAATATTCATTGCTAAATCGAAGTGTGGAAAATGATGTTCTGCCCGCATCTGAATATGTCGGATTAGGTTTTATTGCCTGGTCACCGCTAGGCCGCGGCGTTCTTACGGGAAAATATCGCCTTGGCACGCCTTCGGATTCCAGAGGAGCTAGCCCGCATTTCTCTGGCTTTATCGCCCCCTACTTAGATAACAGATCTCGAGCCATTGTGGATGCGGTCTGCGTTGCTGCAGAGGGGCTGGGCTATTCACCCACTGAAGTGGCATTGGGATGGGTACGCGATCAACCTGGAGTGTGTAGCGCAATCGTGGGCGCCAGAACCGGAGCACAACTACGAGGCGCCTTATCAGTTGAGGAGATAGAACTTCCCGAGCAAGTTAGAGATGCTCTGGATGAAATCTCTTCGCAGAGGGTCTAGTTAGCAGTTTTCGAAGAAGTTCACGAGCGCTCGCACGCCGAACTTAACGCCTTCAACTGGGACTCTTTCATCCACTCCGTGGAAGAGGGCGAAGAAATCTAAATCTGCTGGTAGGCGTAGTGGGCTAAAACCGTAACCAATAATTCCGAGATCACTCAGAGCTTTATTATCCGTTCCACCGCTCATTAAGTATGGAACTGGAACACCCTCGGGATCTTGCGAAAGAATTGCAGCGCTCATCGCCTCAACAAGTGGCCCGGAGAAATCAACTTCCAGCGCTTTATCTCGAACCTGTACTGAGATATCTGCATCTTGGCCCACCAATTGACGGATGGTTTCCTCAAGTTCATGTTCGAAGCCTGGAAGGAAACGACCATCGACTACCGCAGTGGCAGAACCTGGAATGACATTGGCCTTATAGCCCGCGTTAAGGATCGATGGGTTGGCCGTGTTCTGGGTTGTTGCACCCATCATTCGAGCCGCTCCACCAATGTGCTTTAACAAATCTGTCGCGCGAGATGGATCATATTTCTCGCCAGTTAACTCAGCGATCTTTCCCCAGAATTTGGCGCCTGTTGCGGTTTCGCGCTGTGGCCAAACATGGCTTCCGATGCGATCAATGACTCTGGCTAATTTCGTGACGGCATTGTCATGATTGATAAATGATCCATGCCCCGCAGTTCCATGCGCGGTGATCTCCATCCACTGAATTCCCTTTTCGGCAGTTTCAATGAAGTAGAGGCGATGTCCGCCGGTAATTGTTACAGAGAATCCACCAACTTCTGAGATTGCTTCCGAATAGCCTTCAAAAATTTCAGGACGGTTGGCAACCATCCATCGCGAACCAAATGAGCTTCCAGCTTCTTCATCTGCAAAGAAAATTAAGAGGATATTGCGGGGTGGAACATATCCAGTGCGAGCCCACGAGCGCGCAATAGCGAGGAACATTGCATCGCCATCTTTCATATCTACAGCGCCGCGACCGCGGACATACCCGTCCTTTATATCTCCGACAAATGGATCGAAACTCCAATCAGCGGCATTAGCAGGGACAACATCTAAGTGACCGTGGACCACAAGTCCAGGTCGAGTTGTATCCGCTCCGGCGATGCGAGCTACTACATTGAAACGTTTTGGACCGGTCTCAATCAATTCTGATTCAATGCCTACTTCAGCTAGTTTGGCAACGACAAATTTGGCTACATCTTCTTCATCGCCCTTACCCTCTCCGAAGTTGACGCTAGGGATTCGGATCAGCTCTTGGAGGAGTTGAATACAGTCATCTTCGAGAGTAATTAAGTCAGCGGTTTCCATATCCTCATTCTGCCGTAACCGCCTGCCTCTCGCCACGAACCTTGGCTTGAGCAGGTCATTTGTATTGGTATCCTTGGTCACTCAGCCGGCCCTTGGGCCATTGGCTGCACCGGTCCGGGTGGCGGAATTGGCAGACGCGCTAGCTTGAGGTGTTAGTGCCCGCAAGGGCTTAGGGGTTCAAGTCCCCTCTCGGACACAAGTAAGGTACTTTTCGCTCCATGGATAATTTTGATACAGAAACTCGTGGATATGCAGTGCTGGAAGCTAAGGCGCCGCTCGTTCCCTACACATTTAACCGCCGCGATCTTCGCTCCGGAGATATCGCCTTTGACATCAAATATGCCGGAATTTGCCACTCAGATATCCACCAAGCTCGCGAAGAGTGGGGCGGAGCAATCTTCCCTATGGTCCCAGGGCATGAAATCGTGGGTGTTGTAACAGCCATTGGTTCGGGGGTCACCAAGTTCGCTGTGGGTGACACAGTCGGTGTTGGAGTCTTCATTGATTCCTGCCGCGAATGCGAAAATTGCCTAGCCGGTCAACAGCAGTACTGCCTCAAGGGAATGACAGGCACCTACAACGGCTATGAGAGAGATGGCACAACTGTTGCCATGGGTGGTTACTCAAACAAGTTTGTTATCGACCAGGATTATGCACTTAAAGTCCCGGCCTCTCTTGATCTCACGGGAGTCGCACCACTGCTCTGTGCTGGAATCACCCTGTACTCCCCTCTACGCCATTGGAAAGCTGGACCTGGCATGAAGGTAGGGGTCATTGGTCTGGGCGGACTGGGTCATATGGGCGTTAAGTTCGCCGCCGCAATGGGCGCAGAAGTAACTGTCTTCTCGCATTCTGCTAACAAAGAAGCTGATGCAAAGGCTATGGGAGCAACTCACTTCATAGTCACGAAGGATCCACAGGTATTTGCAGATAACGCTGAATCCTTTGATCTGATTCTTAACACGGTATCTGCTGAATTGGATATCAATCAGTACTTGGGGCTCTTGAAACTCGATGGAACCTTGGTAGTTATTGGCCTACCCGGCAAGCCTTATGAAGTTACGGCATTCAGTTTGCTACGTCTTCGCCGTTCACTCGCAGGTTCAATGATTGGTGGGCTACCTGAAATTCAAGAGATGCTTGATTTCTGTGCCGAGAAGAACATTGTAAGCGATGTGGAAGTTATCGAAGCTGATTACATCAACGAGGCCTACGATCGCACCGTCTCAAGTGATGTGAAATATCGCTTCGTAATTGATGCTTCAACCTTTTAAGGTTAAATGAATTGATGCGCCGCTAAGGCAACTAGCGGCGCAAAAATCAGCGCAGGTAGCAGATCTCCGATGGAGATGAACTTGATATTAAGTAAACGAAGTCCAATTCCAAAGAGCATTACGCCACCCACGGCGGTCAATGATTGAACCTGGTAA
>CAIZHC010000046.1 GCA_903932705.1 uncultured Actinomycetes bacterium
CTTTCGAAGAGACCGAACTTGAAGATGTACTCGAGGAGTTAAAGATTGAACACCTGGTCATTAGCGGTGCCCAAACGAATTACTGCGTTCGCCACACCATCCATGCTGCAATCGAACGTGGGTTGGATGTCACATTAGTTGAAGATGCACATACGACCATGGATGAATCGTGGAACGGATCACCCATCCCCGCAGAATTAATTGTCGCTGAACTCAATCGTGCCTGTTCTGATTATGACCTTCCAGACAGTCGAGTTGATGTTCTCGCAGCGGAAAGAATTCGCTTCTAGCTAACTCCGCACATCTGAAATTACTTCAACAAACCAGCGGGAATGTAGGTGAGCCAAGACTTTGGTGCGCCGACAGGTTGCCCATTTATGTTGGAGGTTTGAATACTCGAAATCGTCGCCAAGTTCTTCTTTAAGTACGAGTTATACGTCGCAATCGTTGAGGCAGCAACGCAACGAGGATTAGACGATCCAAATTTATATTCTTTATTTGCGGCTTCAAGAACTTTAATGATGCTGTTGTTGTACGCAAGAAGGTTAACGAGAGTGTTCTTAGCTAGGTAGGCCTTGGCTGTAGCGATCACTCCATACTGGAGTGCTACATAAACCTTGTCGGCATTCTTGAGTTCAGTGGTCACCTTTACGCAGGCAGGATTAGTCGCTGGAAGCAAAGTTGTAGGCGCTGGTGATGCAGCATGGCTCGCCGCAGGTGTGGCGGCGGCGTGCGCGCTCACTGGCACTAGAGCCAAGGCCAGAACAAGGGGCAGACCCATCTTCAAGAATCTGCTGGGAATGCGGGCGAATGGCTTGAGTGCGCTCATCCTCCAAATTTACACTGTTGAGAGATGCAGCAAGCACCAGAGAATTTCCCTAAATGAATAGAAGCTGAGCGCCTTCAGTCATTTCTATGAAGTCAGATGCGCTGATAATTCCCTCAACGTCATCTCTCAGGTCATTCATTTCCAACTTGTTCATATCCGCTGACATTCGACAAGCCCAAAGGTGGCCTCCCGCAGCGACAATCTGATCCAAGAAATCAGGCACCTCAGGAACATCCAGATCTGCAATCTGCTTTTTCAACATGTGGGTAGCCACTGCGGTCATGCCGGGAGCAGGCATCATCGACTGAGGGATATGCATGTTGTGGCCTGGCAAGTGCATCGCAGTGTTGCCTGCAGGTGAAAATTGCAGATCATTCATCCTTGACTTGGTAATCATGTCAAAACCCCAGAAGGTGAAGAAGAGCATAGTTTCCACGCCCTCCCCAAGTGCCGCATTGGCCAGAATCAATCCTGGGTATGCCATGTCGAGATTTCCTTTAGAACAGATAATCGCAAGTTTGCGATCTGTACTTTCGGAACCGAAATTAGGAACAATTGATGGCGTCATTTCTTTCTCCTCACACGCAACCTTTAGGTTTTGGCAATCCGGCGATGTACGCCATCTTTTTTGCAGGCTTCTTTGGAAATAGAGCGAACTGTTCTTTAACAGGAACTCCGCCAACCGTTTGAACACGACGAGATGTTGCAGTTTCCCCTTGAACCTTGAAATCCTCACGCAAGAACTTGATGATCTTCCAGTGTTCCTCGGTCAGGGGAATTTCAATTTGAGCGGCTAATTCTTTAGCTATCTCTTCGTTCCACTCGTCATACTGCGTCATAAAGCCCTCTTCATTTACATTTACAGGCTTCTCCGCGATCCTAATTACTGGCATTAACCTCAACCCCTTTCTTGATTTCTACTTGACGCTTACCTTTCATAGACATCAGAGATGGAATTGGAATCCAACGAGCTTTAAGCAAGAGATTCCAGTAAATCCATCTGAACGCTAATTTGCCCATATGATTGAGGCGGCTCTCCTTGAGAAGAGGGAAAGGCCCGACGATGGGAATCGGGAACATCCCTGAAAGAGGTTCAACTTGATAATTGAAATCAATGAGGAGGCCTTTGCCATTTCCAGATTCAATGAAGCAATTGGCATGGCCATCGAAATTGTGAGTCATATGGCGTCCGTGGATATGTTGCATGAAGTTCTCGGCAAAGAGATCCACAGCAAAGTGCGCCACTGATCCAGCCTTAGAAGCCGGAATATCTGAGGCATCTCCTAACGCGAATATGTTCTCATATTTCTTTGACAAGAAAGTCTCTTTGCTAACGGGGACATAATTCAAATCATCTCCCAGTCCAGATCTTCCAATGAAATCTGCACCCATATTTACGGGAACTGTAACCAGCAGATCAAAAGGAATCTCGCGCTCATCCATGGAGATCATGACCTTTGATTCTGGATCGATATGTTCAATAACAAAATCAGGTTCCAGAGATATATGGCGATCTGTGAGCATGTAGCTAAGCTGCCTCGAACAAACAGGTTTGGTAAAGGCACCCTCTAGCGGCGTGACATAAGTTATTTCTACCTTCTCGCGCATTTTGCGTTCTGTGAAATATGCATCTGCCAGGAATGCGAACTCCAAAGGAGCAACAGGGCATTTGATCGGCATCTCTGAGATATGAATGACAAGGCGTCCTCCAGTGAAATTATCAAGAGCCTCTTTGAGTGCCACCGATCCCTCAAAAGTGTAGAAATCAAAGATGCTCTTGCGCCACACAGCAGGGTCATCCATCCCAGGAGTTTGATCAGGACGCGGAGTAGTACCAGTTGCAATCACCAGCTGGTCGTACTCAACGACTTGGCCATCGTCTAGGAAAATCTGGCTGTTCTCTGGATCAACGTGGTCGACTCCCGTACGGCGATATTCGACGCCCTTAGGAAAGAATCGATCCTTATCCTTAACCAACTCCTCCGGGGTATAAACACCGAAAGGCAGTAAAAGTAAACCCGGTTGGTATAGGTGCTTATTGTCCCTATCTATAACCGTGATGGACCAATCCCGTTTATCCAGCTTTTTATAGAGTTTATTAACGACCATAGTGCCGGCCGTTCCGCCGCCTAAAACTACTAGTTTCTTGCTCATGGTTTACTCCTATGAAAAAGAGGCTACTCCGCAGGCTCCAAAGAGATACCAGATCACCTCTGTCTGAATCGTCACATCTACCTCTTGCACGCTTAACAAGAGAAGTGTTTGAGAGATACCACTTGAAAGAATCCATGAGCAAAAAAATGGTTCGATAGAGAGTCGAGCCGCTAGACACCCACCTCATGAGAGAATCCGACCATGAATAGCCTCTCCACAGTGTCTGCGCTGACCTTCGGAATCCAAGCCTTCGTCACACTCTTCGTGATTCTGGACCCACTTGCCGCTCTCCCAATTTTTCTCTCCCTGGTTGCAGGGCGTAAGAAGAAAGAGCAAATCAGCCTGGCATGGCAGGGTGCCACCTCCTCTCTGATCATCATTGTCGTTTTCGCACTCTTTGGTCAGGTCATCCTCAACTACCTTCACATCTCTCTGAGCGCCCTTCAAGGCGCAGGTGGATTCCTCCTCTTCTTAATCTCTATGGAACTGCTGACCGGCAAAGTCGGTGGAGAGACAGCCCAGAACGAGAAGGTAAATATCGCGATGGTTCCAATTGGAACCCCGGTTCTTGCTGGTCCTGGCGGAATTGTGACCACCATGCTCTACGTTCGCTATGCACACACCACTGGAGATAAGTTCAGTCTCGCTGCAGCAATCATCATGGTGCACGTTGTGATCGGTCTCATCTTGATGTTTTCAACAGGAATTCTTAGCCTGATCAAAGAATCTGGTGTCACACTTATTACGCGCGTGGCTGGTCTTTTGGTTGCGGCGATTGCTGTCGACATGATTGTGCAATCCATAAAAGGACTCTTCAACCTCGCGTAGGTCTTCTCATGGGCTTTCAAAGTTACATTCTGGATGAGGTAACTAAACAACTTCCTGAGTTGCGCAATCAGACATATGCAGCTGATATGCAGTGGTACATGAAAGATGTTGCACCATTTCTTGGTATAAAAACTCCTGTGCGCCGAGATGCCCTGAAGAGGATTTTTAAAGAAGCACCTGAACCGACTTCTGCTCAGTTAGGTAAGACAGCGAGAGCGCTCTGGAAATTGGAAGAACGTGAATACCAATATGCGGCTTGTGACATGCTCGCCACCTTTAACAACTTTCTTGATGCAGATTTTTTAGCCGACCATGCCGAATACCTAATTACTCACAAACCTTGGTGGGACACAGTAGATAGCTTAGGAAGCGCAGTCGTCTCCCCCTTAACGCTTCGCTACAACTCTCTCAAACTTATAAACTCATGGAATAAGAGTGATGACATCTGGTTGGTGCGTGCCGCCATCCAACATCAGCGAGGGCGTAAGACTGATACTGATGTTCCTCTGCTACTGAAGTACTGCCACGACCACGCTGACGACCATACCTTCTGGGTGGCAAAGGCGATTGGGTGGGCACTTCGCGATCTCGCCTACTTTGACCGCCCCGCTGTCACTAAGTTCCTCAAGGATCACCCAGACCTGGATCGCGTAGCAGTGCGTGAGGCTTTAAAACACGCATAGGTGGCATAATCGCCGCATGCATGAGTTCAACGATGAGGTCGAATCTTTAGCGCACGAAATTCTGGCCTATAGCCTGGCTCGCCTCAAGGACAACCCCCCTCTCGATGGACCCCAGACACCTGAAGAGCTTTATGCGCGGGTTGGAAACACGATTACTGAAGATGGCTTAGGTGGGCACGAAGCACTCAAAGTTTTCACTGACACTCTTGCTCTCGCCTGCATCTCTACCGATCACCCTCGATACCTCTCTTTTATTCCATCCGCCCCATCTGAACACTCCAACCTTTTTGACCTCGTAGTTGGTTCAAGCGCTCTCTACGGTGGATCCTGGCTCGAAGGAGCCGGCGCGGTCTTTGCCGAGAATCAGGCGCTCCGTTGGATTAGCGATCTTGCTGGACTCCCCCAAACATCTGGCGGCGTTTTTGTCCAAGGCGGAACTATCGGAAATCTCTCCGCACTAGTCGCTGCCAGAGTCCACGCCCGTGAGAAGTATCC
>CAIZHC010000047.1 GCA_903932705.1 uncultured Actinomycetes bacterium
AGAAGCGCTTCGTCGTATTAACGAAGGAGCAGCAATGATTCGCTCAAAGGGCGAAGCCGGTACTGGCGATGTTTCCAATGCAACTACTCATATGCGCAAAATCTCTCAGGAGATCCGTCGCCTGACCTCAATGCGTGAAGATGAGCTATATGTCGCCGCTAAAGAACTTCAAGCTCCCTATGAACTTGTTAAAGAAGTTGCGCAGACCGGAAAGCTTCCCGTCGTGCTCTTTACCGCTGGCGGTATCGCCACTCCTGCAGATGCAGCGATGATGATGCAACTTGGTGCCGATGGAGTATTCGTTGGTTCTGGAATCTTTAAATCCGGAAATCCTGCCGCTCGAGCAAGTGCATGCGTAAAGGCTGTTACGTATTACACCGATGCCAAAGTAGTTGCTGATGTCTCCCGGGGGCTTGGCGATGCAATGGTCGGTATCAATGTCGCAGATATTCCAGTTCCACACCGTTTGGCTGAGCGCGGCTGGTAGTAGCCGCACTTTTCTATGCTTGTCGGAGTTTTAGCGCTGCAAGGAGATTTTCGCGAACATCTCTTTGCACTCACTGAATGTGGTGTTGAGGCGATTGCCGTTAAGAGCCTGGAAGATATCAATCGGATTGATGCGCTAGTTCTTCCTGGCGGGGAATCAACGACCATCGCAAAATTAGCCCGAACCTTTGGCCTCTTCGATCGAATCCAGGAGCGAATTCAATCTGGCTTACCAACGTACGGTTCTTGCGCGGGAATGATCCTGCTCGCTGATCGGATTACTGGCGCTGCCCTGGGGCAGGAGAGTTTTGGCGGCATGGATATCACTGTGCGGCGCAATGCTTTCGGCCGCCAAGTAGATTCCTTTGAGGCGGATTTGAGCATGAAGGGGATAACCGCCCCCGCAATTCGAGCAATCTTTATACGCGCTCCTTGGGTGGAATCAGTCGGGAACGGTGTGGAAGTTTTGGCATCTGTCGAAATTAATGGAGAATTACATCCTGTTGCGGTCCAGCAAGGGAACTTGTTAGCTACCTCTTTTCATCCAGAAATAACTGGGGACAATCGAGTACACCGCTATTTTATTGAAACGATTTGCAAGGCAGCCGTTGCGTAACAGTGCGCAGGGTTTTTAAAGTGAGATCAAGGTTGGTGAGTTAAATGTCAGGCCATTCCAAATGGGCAACGACAAAGCATAAGAAGGCGGTTATCGACTCGCGTCGCGCCAAGAACTTTGCAAAACTGATTAAAGCTATTGAGATTGCGGCGCGTAATGGTGGCCCAGATATTGATGGCAACCCAACTCTCTTTGATGCGATTGCTAAGGCCAAGAAGAACTCCATGCCTGCAGATAACATCGAACGCGCTGTTAAGCGTGGCGGTGGGTTGGAATCTGGTGGCGCTGATTGGCAGACCATTATGTATGAGGGTTATGCACCTGGCGGTGTTGCGCTGATGATCGAATGTTTAACTGATAGTCGCAATCGTGCTGCATCAGAAGTTCGTGTGGCAGTAACACGTAACGGCGGATCAATGGCTGATCCAGGATCAGTTTCCTACATGTTTAACCGAAAAGGCGTTGTGCTGGTTAATAAAGTTGCTGGCCTTACTGAAGATCGAATTCTTGAAGTGGTTCTAGATGCAGGATGCGAAGAGGTTAATGATCTCGGCGATTCCTTCGAAATTGTTTCTGAACCAAGCGATCTCGTAGCCGTCAGAACTTCCTTGCAAGGCGCTGGGATTGATTACGAGTCGGCCGATACCTCATTTCTACCCTCTCTCTCTGTTCCGCTGGATGCAGAGACCGCCACAAAAGTTTTCAATCTGATTGATGCAATTGAAGAGTTGGATGACGTCCAGAACGTATATGGGAACTTTGATGTGTCAGATGAGGTAATGGCAAGCCTCGGAGATTAGGCTTGCAGGCATGAGAGTGCTTGGAATCGATCCCGGTTTAACCCGCTGTGGTTTAGGCGTGGTTGATGGGAAGGGTTCTCAAATACTTTCGATGGTCGACGTTGGGGTTATCCGCACAACGGTTGATGCTCCGCTTGAGATGCGTTTGTTGGAACTGGAGTCGGAGATATCTGAATGGATTGTTCGAGTTCAGCCAGATGTGATTGCAGTCGAGAGAGTTTTCTCGCAGCTGAATGTAAAGACCGCTATGGCTACCGGACAAGCAGCCGGCGTGGCCCTCTTGCTCGCTGCAAAGGCAGGCATTCCTGTAGTTATGCATACGCCCTCGGAAGTTAAAGCCGCAGTTTCCGGTTCTGGTCGTGCTGATAAGAAGCAAGTTGCGATGATGGTTCAAAAAATTTTGAGACTCGATTCCATTCCAAAACCAGTTGATAGTACGGATGCGCTAGCACTTGCCATCTGTCATCACTGGAGAGGCGTGGGTGACTCTAAATTGCAAGATGCTTTAAAGCGAGAGCGAATTAGATTGGCTAGCCGCACATGATCGCATCGGTAAGTGGCTCAGTGAAGGCTCTGCAATCAGGCTCTGTTGTAATTGAAGTTGGGGGAGTAGGACTACTCGTACATGTTCCCGCTCGTGTTTCGGCTGGATTAGTTGTTGGAACCAGTGCCTCACTGCACACGGTATTAGTTGTTCGCGAAGATGCCCTAACTCTTTATGGATTTGAAAGCGCGGTTGATCGTGAGATCTTCGAGCTATTGCAGACAGTTACCGGTATTGGACCGAAGGTCGCACAATCTGCTCTCTCAATATATGAGAGCGCCGAATTGGTGAGCGCAATTTCAAATGAGCAATCAGATCTCTTGGAGAGAATTCCTGGTCTTGGAAAGAAAGGCGCACAACGGGTAGTCCTTGAGCTACATGACAAGGTGAAAGGCTTTGCCCAAACTGCGCGGGCTCAGAGCGGCAGTTGGCGAGATCAACTCACAAGCGCGCTCATCGGACTTGGCTTCTCTGCTCGTGAAAGCCAAGAGCGGATTGATCAGATTGCAAATGATTATAAGAGCGTTGCGGAAGAACCAATCTCTGAACTTCTTCGAGCAGCGCTATCGGGTGGCACCAAATAATGAATGAATCAATAACTAGTGATTTCTCTGACGATTCTGAGCGCAACCTAGAGTTAGCGCTTCGTCCCAAGAATCTCGATGAATTCGTTGGACAGAAGCGAGTAGCAGCACAAATAAATTTGCTGCTCACCGCAGCCCGTTCACGCAACACTCCTGCAGATCACATCTTGCTAGCCGGGCCTCCTGGTTTAGGTAAAACCACACTTGCCATGATTGTTGCAACCGAGATGGGTGCGCCGATCCGGATTACAAGCGGTCCTGCCATTCAGCATGCGGGTGATTTGGCTTCGATTCTCTCTTCACTGGTTGAGGGTGAAATTCTCTTTCTCGATGAGATCCATCGCATGTCCCGGCCGGCAGAAGAACTTCTCTATATGGCGATGGAAGATTTCCGCGTGGATGTCATTGTCGGAAAGGGTGCTGGTGCGACAGCCATTCCATTGTCGTTGCCACATTTCACGCTCATTGGTGCAACAACCAGAGCTGGATTACTGCCAAGCCCGCTTCGAGATCGCTTTGGATTTACAGCACAACTAGATTTTTATGGCGATGA
>CAIZHC010000048.1 GCA_903932705.1 uncultured Actinomycetes bacterium
AAACCCTCGCCTTCAAAGCCTTGAGGCGCAGTAGTAACGCTCTTTACGCGACGGCTCTTAGCGGCGGGATCAGCTGTTACACGAGGTAGGACCGTGAAATCGCTAACTGTTACTGCTGGCATGACATCTTCCCGTTTCTCATAAATTGTGCCCTTGCGTAAATCGCCTTCCGGTATACGAACTCAGCGATTTCGTTAATTGAACATTCAACTAACGAAGTATAGAACGCATATCTGGGCTTGCGCATTCCCGGATGTAGGTCCGGTTCGGATGTAGGTCCGGTTCGGATGTAGGTCCGGTTCGGTCGAAAACTCTTATCCACAAACCTCGCTCTCAAGCGCAGATTTCATCTCTCAATGTCACCCCAAGATTCGAGAATTCACTCATGAGCACGAACTCCATCACCGATTTGTTAATGCAAACCCCCGGCATAGAGGTTCTCGTAGCACTCACCAATATTAATCCCATGCGCCTCTCCCCCTCAGAGCGCGTCGACTATCTTGCTGCGCTAGAGAAGCAATCGGGATGGCTTCAAGCGCTCATGCAAGTCGCGATTGTTGCGGTAGCAGGTGCTCGCGCCGAAGAGGATCGTGGCAAGTTCGCCGGAGTCGATGATCCACAACGCGAAGAGATTGCCTCTGCTTTAAATTTGCCTCCGGTAACGGCTCAATCAAGAATCGATGTGGCGCGCACACTTACCCAACATCTACCCGCTACATGTGTTGCTCTCGCAAATGGAGAAATCTCCAGCGCCCAAGCGACAGTAATTGCGAAAGAAAGTGCGGCTTTATTGCGCAAGGGAATTGATCCCGATCAACTCAGATTCTTGGAGGAGACTGCAATTGCCTACTCTGAGTTTCACACCCCAACTCAAGTCACCAACAAGGTGAGAAGTATCGTTGCAAAACTGGAACCGGCAGAGTTTGAAGTTGTAGTTGCGGAAGCGGTCCAAGGGCGGCGAGTCACTTTCTCTGCACAACCTCATGGAATGGCACAAATCATGGCTCTTCTACCTGCGGCTGAAGCGCAGACGGTATGGCTCGCTATCGATAAGTTGGCTCGCTCTAACCGGGATAAGGGCTTGAGCGCAGAAGTTAATCGGACGAAGGAATCCAATCGCACTTCACAAAGCACCTTGAAGCCTGGCGAAAATTCTTCATCACAAGGTCTTGAACAATTGCATTCAAATAATTCTTCTGTGCAACCTCGACAGGCCTCAATCGATCCGCTCCCTGACTTTATGCGCTCACAGTTAGAGCCTCTCACCCTTGATCAACTTCGCGCTGATGCACTTTCGGTGATTGCCGAACAATTCTTGGAAAAGACAGCGAGTGAAAACTTGGCACATGGTCGCCCCGTGACACTCAATTTAACTTTGGACCTTCCGACCTTCTTGGGGCTCGATGAAAAACCGGGGATTCTTGCTGGATATGGAGAAATTCCAGCTTCGACCGCCAGAATCTTGGCAACTGATGCCAAATGGAGAAGATTTATTACTGATCCACTTACCGGCAATCTTCTTGACTACGGTCGAACGACATATGAACCGCCGCAAGCTCTCGTCGACTTCATAGTTGCGCGGGACCGAAGGTGTCGCTTCCCAGGCTGCAGGCAACCGGCAAGAGTTTGCGATATTGACCATGCCGTCCCGTGGGAGGAAGGTGGTGAAACCTCAAAAGAGAATTTGGGTTTACTCTGCCGCAGACACCATCGAATGAAGACGCATGGCGGGTGGAGGTTGAATTCATTCGCGGATGGCTCTTGCGAGTGGACTTCGCCCGAAGGAAAGCGGTTCCTAGTTGAGGCGCGACCCATCGATGAAGTTGCTTGAGTAGGACGAAACTCCCACTTGCTCGTCCCACTTGCTCATCCCACTTGCTCCTCCCACTTGCTCCTCCCACTTGCTCATCCCTGTGGCTCGCCCCATTAATCACCTGAATCAGTGCGCTCCAGCAAAAGTTCACTTGGTTCCGTTAAGGTGTTGCCAATATCAAACGGCTTCAAGGGGGATCGCATGTTTAAAGGATTTAAGGAATTTGTTCTTCGCGGCAACGTCATTGATCTCTCTATCGCCGTCGTTGTTGGTGCTGCCTTTACGGGAATTGTTACGCAGCTAACCAAATCGTTCATTCAACCTCTTATCCAGGTGGTAGCTGGAGGCGGAATTCATGGTGGAGCATTCATCATCCATGGAGTTGCATTTGATTGGGCAGCCTTTATCAATGCGATTTTCAATTTTGTGATTATTGCCGCCACTCTCTACTTTCTTATCGTGCTACCGATTAATCGCCTCAGCGCTCTACGCCATCATGAAAAGGCCCAAGCGAAACCAGCTTTACTGGAAGATGTCGAGCTTCTTCGCGAAATAAGAGATCTTCTTAAAAAGCAGCAGGAATAAATAACCCTTGACCTTTGTTTCGCAGTTTTTTAACTTGAATGCACTTTTGGCGGAGTTCTTGGAGAAGCAATTTATTGGCTCACGAAGTTAAGTCTCAAAAATCACACTTGCACGCTCTAAAATTGAAATCGGTTCAAAATTTTTCTTTCAATTAACTCTCAGTTTCATTACAAGAGTGATGACACTTAATCTCTAACATCACACATTGATTGACCCTCACGCTATTTACTTTTAATGCACCGGAGCGGAGCATTAAGTCGCAAAGAATCCCTTTGCAAGTAATTTTGAAGGGAAAAAATCAAAAATGAAAGCACTCGTTTATGGTGGCCCCGGAAAAAAATCTTGGACCGAAGTTCCAGATCCTGTCATTGAAAATCCAACAGATGTAATCGTTAAAATCGACACAACAACTATTTGCGGAACCGACCTACATATCCTCAAAGGCGATGTACCTGCCGTTACTCCTGGTCGTATTTTAGGACATGAAGGCGTAGGAAAAATTACTGAAGTCGGTTCGTCAGTAACCAACCTTAAAATCGGAGATCGTGTTTTGATCTCTTGTATCAAGTCCTGCGGATCGTGCATAAATTGCAAAATCGGCCTTTACTCACATTGTTTGGGCGAAGAAGGAGCTTCAGGAATTGGATGGGTATTTGGTCATTTGATTAATGGAACTCAAGCAGAATTAGTCCGGGTTCCTTATGCAGAGAACTCTCTCTACAAGCTCCCTGATTCAGTGACCGACGAAGAGGCAGTCATGCTCTCCGATATATTCCCAACTGGATTTGAAATCGGAGTTCAATACGGCGCTGTTAAGCCTGGCGACGTAGTCGCTGTAATCGGAGCTGGTCCCGTTGGATTGGCAGCGATAGCAACGGCTGGTCTTTATGGGGCAGCTAAGATCATCGCGATTGACTTAGATGCAAATCGCTTGGAGAAGTCCCGTGAGTTCGGCGCAACAGATACCGTTCTCTCTGGCGATTCATCCTGGCTGCAGAAAGTCATGGCTCTCACGGATGGTGCCGGTGTAGATGTCGCTATCGAAGCGGTCGGAATTCCAGATACCTTCACGATGGCGACTGAAATCGTTCGCCCTGGAGGACATGTCGCAAATGTTGGAGTTCACGGCAAGGAAGTAGTTCTCCATCTAGAAAAGCTATGGATCCAGAATGTCTTCGTAAGTATGGGCCTCGTAAATACAAATACAACCCCAATGCTCTTGAAGTTGGTCGAAAGCAAGAAATTGCCGGCTGGAAAGATGGTCACCCATCGCTTCACCTTCGATCAATTCCTAGACGCTTACGACACCTTCGGCAGAGCGGCGGAAACGAAGGCTCTGAAGGTAGTTATTACCAAATAGGGGAAAAGGGTGGAAAAGTAGCAATGCCCTGAAGTTGCAGTAGTAATGAAGTGGGGTAGGGAATCCCAAGATTCTCTGCCCCACTCAACAAATAAGCGTCAACTCGTTGCTGAGCCGGCGCTTTTTTGTTGAGTCCAATGTATTTCTGAGATCACGCTAAATGGCAGAAGACCAACTCATTGCTGAGCTGGTCTTCTTTAGTGGAGGTGCCGGGAATCGAACCCGGGTCCTCTAGTACTGACACAG
>CAIZHC010000049.1 GCA_903932705.1 uncultured Actinomycetes bacterium
CGCCGTCAAATGATCTTGCGCGCTAAAGATATGCAAGAAGCGTAGGGTTTTAATAACTAAGCCCTGCTCCCCCAAAATCTGCTCCCATGCCACTGTACGCAAAAGAAATGAACAGAAGAATGGCTCGACAATCAATACGAGCAGCGTGTTCTTCCAGCGTCCCGATTTAAAGGCAACAGCATAAGCAAGCGGATAGGAGATGATCAGCGCAAAGACTGTGGCTAAGAACGCATATTCAAATGAGCGGAAAAGTTGAGCTCTGGATGATGAGATTGCATCGGCGAAATTTGAGAATCGATAAGTTTGTACATAGGTACCAATACCAAAACCTTGAGTTTGAGTGGAGGTGCTAATCAACTGATAAATAGGTACAAGGAAGAAGATGATCAGCCAGACAATTCCTGGAGCGAGAAGCCAATATGGAAGTAGTTTCTTCTTCGTTAAGACGGCCTTCTTTTCATGAGTGCCTGTGTGTAAGAGGGCGGTGCTCATTCGCTATCTGGATTCGCTTCAGAACCAGCGGTTGCATCCTGATCTCCCGCCAATCCAAAGGTAAAGATTGGTTCCCATGACATAACAACGGCATCACCCTTTGCAAGCGGAGGTGTTCCGTCATCGTTCTGCTCAAAGACCATCAGCTCTTGACCCCAAGGCATCTCTACCTGGTACTGGGTACTCACACCAATATATGAGGCATCTGAAATAACTCCGCCTTCAAGAATATTGCCATGCATCGCGGTTCCAGCAGGTTGAATACGGATTTTCTCTGGACGAATACCGAGCAGAACAGATGAGTCGTGAGCATGGTTGCGATCCTGGGCTAACCCAACCTTGGTCCCGAAGATATCCACGACGGCAGAACCTCCGGATGAATCAACAATTGAACCCTTGATCAAATTTGATTGCCCAAGGAAGTTAGCGACGAAAGAGGTTCGGGGATTGTCATAGAGATCAGCGGGACTTCCCATCTGCTCAATCTTTCCCTCATTCATAACGGCGATGGTGTCAGCCATTGTCATGGCCTCTTCTTGATCGTGGGTTACATGGACGAAGGTGATTCCAACTTCAGTCTGAATCCACTTGAGCTCTATCTGCATCGCTCTGCGCAACTTGAGATCTAGTGCGCCAAGAGGCTCATCAAGTAGCAGTAGGGCAGGTCGATTGACAATTGCACGAGCCAACGCGATGCGCTGCTGCTGTCCACCTGAAAGTTGATTTGGTTTGCGAGAGGCGAGGTGAGTCAGCTCAACTAACTCCAGCGCGTTCTGCACCTGCTTATCGACATCTTTAACGCCTCGGCGGCGAAGTCCGAATGCGATGTTCTCGTAGATAGAGAGGTGGGGAAAGAGCGCGTAATTCTGGAAGACGGTATTAACTGGACGCTTATAAGGCTTCTCAAAGGTGATATCAGTTTTACCAATTGCGATTTTGCCTGAGGTTGGCTCCTCAAGCCCTGCAACCATTCGAAGCGTCGTGGTCTTGCCGCAACCAGATGGACCGAGCAGGGCAAAGAAAGAACCTTCGGGAATAACTAAATCAAGATCATCAACTGCAATGAACTCTCCAAAACTCTTGGTGAGATTTGTGAGGGTTAAATCGCCGTGCGCAGAGGTAGAAGCATCAACCACTATGCGTTACCACTTGCCTTCTGGAAGGCAGTCGCAAATGAGATTTGTTCTGCTTGAGAGAGGTCGCGGAAGACATGCAAGTTCTTCCACATAGCTGCATCAGGAAAGATCAATTTGTTGTTAACCTGTTTTGGATTGACCTTCTCCATCGCTTGCTGGGCGCCAGCCACTGGACAGATGTAATTGATGTAATTTGCAACGCGAGCTGCAACCATTGGATCGTAGTAATAATTGATGACCGCCTCAGCTGCCGCCTTATTTGGCGAAAGCGACGGGATCATCATGTTGTCTGTAGAGAACGTTCCACCTGACTCTGGAATTGCAAAGCCGAATTGGTTGTTATTTTGCAGGTTGAGCTGGTTGATATCACCCGACCAGCCGATAACTGCGGTGGCATCCCCGCTAATCAAATCTGTTTGATAGCTCTGACCCTTTACCTGGCGGATGAAACCATCGTGAATCATCTTCTGCAGATAATCAATTGCGTTCATGAACTTGTCTTGGCTAAATGGCTTAGAAATATCTACGCCTTGCCACATCATGATGAGACCGATCGTGTCGCGCATCTCAGACAGGACTTCAATCTTGCCCTTGTTCGTCTTAGAGAAGAGCTGCTCCATACTCTGGATGCCCTTAGGTGTGCGTTGCTTGTTCCAGGCAAAACCAGCGATGATTCCAGCCCATGGAAGTGAATAGTGGCGGCCTGGGTCTAATGGTCGGTTAAGAAGGTATGGCAATACATTCTTCTTATTCGGAATCTTGGCATCATCAAACTTAGTGACGTACTGGCCGCCAATCCAACGCGCAGCCATCCATTCAGTCAGAACGACGATGTCGTATCCAATATCTTTCTTCAGCTTAAGTTGTGGGGTTACCTTGGCAGTAAAGGTGTCATTGTCATCAACGACCTCCATGTACTTAACAGGAATTCCGGTCTTTTTGGTGAAGTCAACAAGTGTTGGGTAGTTCTTCGTCTTGTTGTCATAATCCAAATACAAGGACCAGTTAGCAAAACGCACAGGTTTGGCAGTTGCCGCGCTCGCTATCTCTTCGCTTGAAAGACCCAAGAGTGAGGCAGCGCCTAGTCCGCCAGTCGCCTTGAGAAGGTTTCTCCGAGAGATTTCGATGGACATGACCAACCGCCTTCCATAAGTTATGGACTGATACTAGAACCGCAACACTGTGGTTACAACAACTAAGCCTTGATGCCCTCCGTCGATTCTTCGCGGATATGCCATGAAGTTCCATATGACTCAAGCAACTCTAAGAATGGTTCTGCTGGGAACCACTCAGGTCCGTTGACACCTTCGGGCTTCCATTTACCTTGTGAAATTAATTCAAGTGCAATTAATGGATTGATAGCGGTCTGCCACACAACTGCTTGATCACCATACTCCCCCATTGAAAAAGCATTGTCGACCACGTTGTAGAGATAAACCGCCTTTGGATTTCCAGATTTGTCTAAACCTTTTACCTGCAAGCCTGCACATGTCTTTCCAGACATGCGGGAGCCAAGAGTCGCTGGATCAGGAAGTAGCGCAGCGAGAACATTGCGCGGAGAAACACTTACTCCTTGAACTGTCACAGGTTCAGTGCGATCAAGTCCAAGAGTATGAATTGTTTTGAGAATATCAATGAAGTGCTGACCGAGACCGTATTTAAAAGCCACCTTGCCAGCATCAATTTTGCGAGGAATAAGAGCAACCTCTTCGTGCTCTACATTCACACATTCGACTGGTCCAATTCCATCAGGAAAATCAAAGCTCTCTAGATCAGAGAATGGCTCGGTCGTATACCAACCGCGATCTTTCTCCCACATAAGAGGCGGATTCAAGCACTCTTCAATAGTCGTCCAAATCGAGAAGGTAGGAGCGAAGTCGTAACCTTCTACGACCAAGTTTGATCCGTCGTAGACAATAGCTGAATCAATTCTGGAGAAGAGGTTATCTGCGGCATAGCGCGCAAAGACATCACTCAAACCTGGTTCGACGCCGATTCCCACCAGCGCATAGATTCCCTTAGATTTAAAGGCGCCATCGCGAGCGAATTGTTCGTCGCCGAGCATCAGCCCAGTCTTAGTGTGCGGATCTGTTGGATGTGCTTTAGAAAGCGACATCGCCATATCTACATAGTTGACGCCTTCAGCTTCGCAGGCGTTAAAGATTGGCATAACAAAACGTGGATCAACTGCATTGATAACTACATCGGCATCTGTAAGACGAATAAGAGCGCTGAGCTCTTCAACACTTGAGGCGTTAACGCTCGCCGCAGTGAATCGATTATCACCCAAACGCGCTACGGCGGCTTCTGCTCGTGTTAAATCACGATCTGCGACGACCATGCTCTCTATGAATTCTCGACGCGAAGCGATATTTGCTATCGCACTTCCAACTCCACCGGCTCCGATAACTAGGGCCTTCATAAGAATCAACTCCAAACGGTTAATTTGAGTCTAGCCAG
>CAIZHC010000050.1 GCA_903932705.1 uncultured Actinomycetes bacterium
TACCGCAGGGAAGATGCGCTTATCTGCAAATCGGCGATCGAGCTTGAGCTCCATATTTCCGGTGCCCTTGAACTCTTCGAAGATAACTTCATCCATCTTTGATCCGGTCTCAACCAGTGCGGTTGCAAGAATCGTGAGAGATCCACCGTTTTCGATATTACGAGCGGCACCGAAGAACTTCTTAGGTGGGTAGAGAGCGGCTGAATCCACACCACCGGACAAGATACGTCCTGATGCAGGAGCTGCAATGTTGTATGCACGACCAAGGCGTGTGATTGAGTCGAGCAGAACCACTACATCGTGACCCATTTCTACTAAACGCTTTGCACGCTCAATCGCGAGCTCTGCAACGCTGGTGTGATCATCTGCAGGGCGATCGAAGGTGGAAGCAATAACTTCACCCTTCACGCTGCGCTGCATATCGGTAACTTCCTCGGGACGCTCATCAACCAGAACAACCATGAGGTGGACCTCTGGGTTATTCGTCGTGATTGCATTTGCGATTGCCTGCAAGACCATGGTCTTACCCGCCTTTGGAGGCGAAACGATCAATCCACGTTGTCCCTTACCAATTGGAGCAACGAGGTCGATCACGCGAGTTGTAAGAATGTTTGGTTCTGTCTCAAGGCGCAAGCGCTCTTGAGGATAGAGAGGAACGAGCTTTGCGAAGTCAACGCGATCGCGCGCTGCCTCAGGCTCGAGTCCATTTACTGTGTCCAGGCGCACGAGTGCGTTGAACTTCTCTTTGCGCTCACCTTCGCGAGGTTGGCGAACTTGACCTGTGATGACATCACCCTTGCGCAATCCGTAACGACGGATCTGTTGCAATGAAACATAAACATCATTTGGCCCAGCGAGGTAACCCTGGGTACGAATAAATGCGTATGAATCGAGAATGTCGAGAAGGCCACCTACTGGAACTAGAACATCATCCTCAGAGAGTTGGACTTCACGCTCTTGGCGCTCACCTCGTTCTCCACGATCGCGGAAACGATTGCGGTCGTTACGATCGTTGCGGTCACGACGACCATTGCGATCGTTGCGGTCATTGCGACCCCCACGATCATTGCCGCCACTTCGCTCATTGAAATCGCGACGTTGCGACTCTGAGCTCTCGCTTCCAGCATTTGATTCTTGCTCGGGGGCATCTGCCTCCTCGGAATCTTCATCTTCGCTCTCGCCATCATCTTTCTGGCCTTTTGGAGCGGCGCTCTTGGCGCTCTTATTCTTCTTATTGCGAGCCTCTTGTCGTTCTAGACGACGGGCTTCGCGTTCGGCTTTCGCCGCTTCCCTGTTGGCAGCCTGCAGGTCCGCGATCCCTTGGATTAGATCGGCCTTGCTCATCTTGGTAGCGCCTTCAATGCCTAGCTGACCAGCAACCTTCTTAAGTTCTGGCAGGAGCATTGCGGAAAGTTCACCGGCAGCTTTTGCTGGGCGGTCTTTTGTTGTTGATTCGCTCATTAGTGTTATTGAGTTCCGTTTTCTTTTGTTTTACTTACCTCATCAAAAACTCCCTTGTGGAGTCTAAGTTGATCCGCCTCAATAAACTTGAGGAAGTTCTAGGGTAAGAATTTTTAGCGTATTTTTGATTTTCGCTTATCGTTTAGCATCCGCCAGTCTTGCGCGGGCTTCTTCGATACCCGAAAAGTATCACATCAAATACCCATACCCCAAAGCGAAAGTTGGGTTTAGGGGTGAATTCACAGGGTTCTTACTCAACTCCTGAGCGTGAAATAGCCAATTCCTTGGCTAGGAATCCAGTTTCAGAGGCGAGAAGGATTTGCTGAGCTGAATTTTCATCTCCGGCATGCAATACCAAGACTGAAGGGCCCGCTCCAGAAATCACTGCGGCTACGCCTGCGGTACGTAACTTTTCGACTAATTGCATAGATTTCGAATATGCCGCCGCTCGATAGCTCTGATGCAAGAAATCCTCGGTTGCGGTGAGCAGCAAGTCGGGGCGTGATGAGAGCGCAATTGAAAGTAAAGCCGAATGCGAAGAGTTAAGAACTGCGTCATGATGCGGAATTGTTTCCGGCAATAATTTTCTGGCTTTCGCCGTTGCAAGTTGTGTTTCTGGAATAAACATAATTGCCTTGATATCTGGATGAACAGGAATGCTTACGGCGCGACCCGTCGGTACTCCATAAAGATTCTCCATCCAAGCGATAGTGGCGCCACCATGAATTGCAGCGGCAACATTATCTGGATGTCCCTCAAGTTCTGTCGCTAAAAACATCATCTCATCGAGAGACATGTACTGGTCGCCGCCAAGGACTAACTCTCTTGCAAGAGCTAATCCACCGACAATCGCGGAAGATGAAGATCCAAGCCCCCGGCCATGTGGAGTTACGTTAAGAGCGCGAAGCGCGATACCGCGTGGCTTCTGTCCCATAAACTCAAAACCGCGCAACATGGATTTAATAACGAGATGATTCTTATCTTTCTTAACCTCATCTGCGCCTTCGCCCGATACATCAACATCAAAAACCGCTTCATCTAAAATCTGCGCCACATAACGATCACGCATTTCTAGCGCTAAACCGAAGGCATCAAAGCCAGGCCCTAAATTAGCTGAGGTCGCAGGAACGCTTACCTGCGCCATCTGCGCCTTAAAGGTAAGGCGGTTTGCTGACATTACTTAAGACCCATAGCTTCTGCGGCCCGATTAACGTCAACGGGAATAACAATTGGAGCAGCTGCTCCATCAAGAATCCATTGCACATCTTTCAAGCCATTACCGGTAACGGTGATCACAATCTTCTTACCCTTTGGAAGCAATCCTTGATCTTTCTTCTTAAACAAACCTGCGATACCTGCGGCGCTTGAAGGTTCTACGAAGACACCTTCTTTTGCTGCAACTAAACGATAAGCGGTAAGGATCTCTTCATCCGTTACTGAATCAATGAGGCCGCCCGAACTATCTCTTGCATCAATTGCTTGCTGCCATGAGGCAGGATTTCCAATACGAATAGCGGTAGCAATCGTCTCTGGATTTTGAACAATCTCACCGCGAACAATCGGTGCAGCGCCAGCAGCTTGAAAGCCCCACATATGTGGCAACTTCGTTGCAATGTGATCGCCGTAGTACTCGGTGTAGCCCTTCCAATATGCAGTGATATTTCCGGCGTTACCTACTGGAAGTACGTGATAATCCGGAGCATCGCCCAACATATCTACGATCTCAAAAGATGCCGTCTTCTGACCTTCGATTCTAAATGGGTTCACAGAATTAACAAGCGCAACGGGATAAGTGCTTGCAAGATCACGAGCCAGAGTTAAACAATCATCAAAATTGCCATCTACTTGTAAGAGCGTTGCGCCATGTGCAATCGCTTGAGCCA
>CAIZHC010000051.1 GCA_903932705.1 uncultured Actinomycetes bacterium
CGCAAGTTAATTTCCAAAATGTTCTCATTGACATCCACACTCGGGGTGGAAGTTCCAATGTCGGATATCTGGTACGCGCAGCGGCGATAGCAAGTCATACCAATGTGAAGTTGCGCGCAACGGACTCTGCCCAGTTGCAAAGTACTCTCCGATGGCAAGTGCAATAAGTCCTGAGATGTAAGAGATCGCAGCTGTGGGAGCCTCGCTGCGAATATATTCATGGCTCACATCAGTCCCGTTATCTCGCTTTATAAGTCGCACACAGCGCAGACATGGATCCTGACCCGGAATTACCAATGGTCCAATCTCAATCTCACGCCCAATAATTTGATTAATCTGTAGGTGAATACTTCCCTCGCTCATCCATCTTTGAACGTAATCCCACTCAATTGGCACCGTAGAAATTATTAAGTCCGGTGTAATTCCCACTTCAACCTCCGGTTTTGAAATTTGAGCTCCACGTATGAAATCGTCGGTAAATGCAGCGCGCAGCTTCCCAATATCTTCCGGTCTGACAACTAACCCGCAAACATCATCAGGGGTTAGGCGATGCGGTAAGTGCGCCCGGGCAATTAAGCGTGTGGATGTGAAGCCCGAGGCATGCATGGCAATTAAGAGGTGACGCGCTAAACGAGTTTCACCTGAAATTAGGATTCGAAGTTTTGCGCGATTCGCAAATTCATCCTTTCCGCCATCGCCTTCAGAATTTCTATGAGTGAGTAGTGTGAGTTCGCTCGTCGTTCGTGCGCGAATCAATTCCGCGCTCAGATCGCCATGCTTGGGGGATGCAGGTTCAAGGGGGAGCAAGCTCGCATCGACGCAGCCCGCATCAACCAGTGTCCGCGCAAAGAGCATAAGCGGGGCGAGCTCCCACATTAATCCGCGTGAGATCTCGCGCAGTGATTGCCTACCGCTAAGGCTGCGAATCATCTGCACCTGCAAGGGTTGATCAATGATTAATCCACGAGTTGGCAAGCCAAGCGTGTAACTCTCACCGCGCTTGGCCAAAGTGATTCCGGGCTTGAGGTGTAAATATGCGGATGCAGAGATTATGGAATGAGATTGAGATGCCATCTGCGAAGGATGTACTGATTAGCGCATTCATATCTGCCCGCGGGTAAATCTGGGGATAAAAAAATCACCCTCACGCATGGGTGAGGGTGATCCGAGCTTTTTCTAAACTTTCCTACCTTGTTAAATCAAGAGAACTCTTGCTTCATCAAGAGAAGATTGAGTGAGGTGTTAAGCCTTACCCAAGATGCGGTTGACCTTTGTGCCACAGACAGGACAGATTCCCTGCGCCATACGGCGACCGGACTCTGAAACCTTCACATGACCTTCGAAGGAACGCTTCTCTTTGCACTTAACGCAGTAGGCCTCGCCTTTGTATTCCTCAGCCATAGTGACCCTCCCATCGCCACACACTCAAAGCTTCGGGAGCCTCCCGTCGCGAGCGTGTGTACAAGAGCACGATACCCGCGCCCCGCCTGGTTAGGGGGATTTAACGCTCATTTATGCGGGGAGATATCGAAAAGAGGTCCGAAAGGGGCGAAATGTCCGTTTTTAGAGAGCCTAGAGAGCGCAGGCGCTCGCGCAGGGAAGGGATTCCTAGGTGAGATCAGGAAGGGCGCTTAGACCCGCCTCAAAGCCCTCAAGGAAGGCCTCAGCCCGTTCTCTCTCGGGATAGCGAGCCAAGTACTCATGAAAATCCTTGCCGTGGCCAGGCACGCGTAAATGGATGAGTTCGTGAATGAGCACGCATCCCACCACGTAATCGGGAGCACCATTGAGCCGTAGCGAGATGCGGATGGTGCCATCGCTGGTGGTGCATGAACCCCAGCGCTCGCGCATAGAGCGCCAGGTGATTGCTGTTGGACGCTCATGAAAGTCGGGGAGGTATGTTGTGAGTAATTCATTGGCCATGGTCGCGAGAACCTCATCACTTGACCGATTCTTCGCTTCACGGCGAAGGACTATCTCAATCATCTCCGGAATCACTGCGATCTCGTCTTTGCGGCTCATGCGATCTGGGATATGAATCTCGATAATTCCATTTTGTCGTAACGCGCTAATACTCCGTTTGCGGCGTGAGCTGCGAATTACTCGGAATTCAGGGAGGTTCTCAGGCAGAGCCTTATTGCGTAGAAACTTCTGGCTCTTGCGCGGTTCGGTAATCATCTCAGGGAGGCTATCTTCAAAGAGCGAACTCTGAAGAAAATTATCCACCGCTTCCAAGAGTTATCCCCCTTTTCTCCACAGAGTTATCAACAAGAATCTAATGAGAATTGTGGCATTTCTTTTTGGTATTCGAGCCAAGTTGGCATAAGTTTCACTCACCAAGTCCTCGGATAACCGTTTGATGTATGCAAGGGGAAGGCAGACATCAAATCGTGCGGCCGAGGATTTGGCTTTTTTATTCCAGGTAAAGCCGGCCAGTCAAATGAGGCCGGAGAGATCATCTGGCACAGTGGTGCTCGCCAGAAACTTTGCAGGGTCAGCGAGATCAGCGGCAGTTGGAAGTAGCGCAGAGTCTTCCCAGCGATGATCGCGAATTTCAACTCCGCCATTTCTTCCGCCACTTATTTCATAAATCTCATTCCAGAAATGTGAACACTCTCGACTCAATCGTGGTGAGATTTGTAAACCTAAGAGCATTGCAAATAAGCGTTGGGTTGGTGCGCTCTCAATTCTGGTACGACGATAACTCTCTTGCAGTGATGCAAGTGAAGGCAATCGATCTTTCGCTGAGAGGAATGTGAGGTGATCAATCCATCCCTCAATCAGCGCAAATGTCATCTCTAACTTTGCAAGTGCAGCGCTCTGTGCACCGCTCTGTTCTGGTTGGAACATTCCTTGGTTTATCGCAAGAGTAATTGAATCAGGATTGTTAATGTCGAGTTCACCTGAGTTCATTGCGCTCTCTGCCTGGCGTTGAATTGATTCAATATCAACTGTAATTCCAGAGCCGTAGCTTTGAATGAGTTCGCGGATATAACTTGCAAGCCATGGAGTGTGCGAGAAGAGGCGTTGAGCCGCGACCTCGCGAAGCGCCATGTAAATCGCAATCTCTTGTTCAGGAATTTCTAAGCCTTCACCCCAGAGCGCAATGTTCTGCGGAATTAAATGCGCTCCTGATTTTTCAAAGAGTGGAATCGCTGCATCTTGCGATCCAGTTAATCCAATGGAGAGCGTGCCGATTGAAGTTCCGAGTTGAGTAGCGATGAGTTGGCCCATAAAGGTGCGCATAATGGGTAAGAAATTCATCTCTCCATTTGCACCTGCACCGAGAGCGCTGAGACCGCCCAATCCACCGAGGGCGCTGAGATCTACTCCCTCTAAATCCTCAGGATCTAAGCTCTGTTGGCCCATCTCTTTAAGGACCTTGCCGAGCGCTTCAACCATGCCCTCTGCGAGAGGCTCAACCAATTTCTGCCAACCGGCAACCGAGTGATCAATCCAATCCTTACGACTCCATGCCACATCAGCGTTCGCAGCGGTCACTGGAAATTGAGTATGTTCATCAATCCAATTGTTGGCGATATCAATCGCCTCTTGCGCCTTCTTGGCATCGACTTGTCCAATTGGTAAGTCGTTATGAGTTGCTAAGAATTTGCGGGCAGCATCGCGCATCACCGTAGGTTGCAACATAGGCGCACCCTGCGCGCCTGCCGTTCCAGCGTTGAAGAATCCCTCGTTTGGAACGAATCCAAAACCGCTCACAAATTCACCTTTCCACTCCCAGATAACTTGCACGTGCGATGTGCGCTCGCCGATGAGGCACCATTAAGAAGAGAACAAATTTCTCTCCGCATTACTTCCCACTTATCGCAGGGAAAATCTACTATCGCTGGGCTAAAGTGGTCCTATGAGCCATCCGCTAGCTTCGCAGGTTGTTATTGCACAAGCTGCGAGCGCGCATGCGACCTCCAGCGCTTTTGCAGCGCTGATCTGGTGGGCAGTTCCCGTAGTCCTGGTGAGTGTGGCGATTGGATATGTCGTTTGGACATCAAAGTACAAAGATAAGTTCCAAAACGAGACTAATCGCTCGGTAGATAAGTTCAACCTCTTCCAACAGACTCTGCGGGGGCCTGATTCCGAGCACTAGAGTATTTCCATGAGTTCTTTCCAATTTCCCAATAACCCTTTTAATACCCCGCGCCCTCCGCGCCCACCTCGCCAGCCAGGGGAACGCGGCGGCATAGGTCCATTCGGTTATGTGATTATCGCTTTGATAGTAATCATCGCCATTCTGGTCTCACTCACCGGTTTCTATACCGATCTTTTATGGTTCCGCTCAGTTAGCTTCACTAGCGTCTGGAGCAAAACCCTCTTCACAAAGATAGAACTCTTTATCGCCTTCGGCCTTATTACATCGGCCTTTGTCACAACCAATATCGCGCTGGCATACCGACGCCGTCCAATTTATGTTCCGATTTCAGTCGAGCCAGATAATTTAGAGCGCTATCGCGGACAGATCGAACCCGTCAAGCGTTATGTGCTTGCTGCAATCGCAGTAGTGATTTTCTGGTTTGCAGGAACTTCCGGTTCAAAGCTCTGGGAGACCTGGCTGCAATTTAAGAACTCAACTCCATTTGGAACCAAGGATGCGCAGTTCCATCTTGATATCTCATTCTTCGCCTTTAAGTTGCCTATGTATGAATCACTTATTGGTTGGGCGATCTCAACAATTCTTATCTCACTCATCGCAACTGCAGGCATGCATTATGTGTACGGTGGAATTCGCCCACAGGTAAGTCAAGATCGCACGACAGTTGCCGCCCGTGTTCAGCTCTCCGTTCTTCTTGGAGTACTTGTACTCATCAAGGCAGTGGCATATTGGTTTGATCGCTATGACTTAGCGCTTCACCAAGGAAATCTCTTTACGGGACTTGGTTACACCGATGTCAACGCGCTGCTTCCAGCTAAATCAATCTTGGCGGGTATCGCAGTTATCTGCGCCCTGCTCTTCTTCGCAAACATCATTCGTCGCTCCTGGGTTCTCCCAGCAGCGGGCGTTGTGTTGATGGTCGTTTCATCACTCTTAATTGCAGGCATCTACCCTGCATTCATCCAACAGTTCACAGTTAAGCCAAGTGAATCTAATAAAGAGGCTCCATATATTCAGCGCAATATCAATGCGACAAGGGCTGCCTATGGACTTTCAAATGTAACCATCAAAGATTACCCAGCAGTGATTTCTACGCAGCCCGGTCAATTGGCGAAGGACACCTCAAATATCTCTAACGCCAGGCTCCTAGACCCTGATGTCTTGTCAGCAACTTTCCGCCAACTTCAGCAGATCAAGCCTTATTACACCTTCCCAGATGCTCTCGATGTTGATCGCTATAACATCAAGGGAAAGAAGCAAGATGTTGTGGTTGCAGTTCGCGAACTCAATATTGCCGGTTCGCCATCACAAAAC
>CAIZHC010000052.1 GCA_903932705.1 uncultured Actinomycetes bacterium
AAGGTGGGCGGCATATCGCAAAGGCGCGCTCGCCCAATATGACCAGGCGCGGAACATTCCTGGCATTCCCGGAACAAGCAGATTGAGTCCACACCTGCGGTGGGGTGAGATTCATCCCCGCACCATCTTGGCTGATCTCAACCAGAGCGCAGCTCATGAGATCTTTCGAAAAGAGATTGCTTGGCGTGAGTTCTATGCAGATGTTCTGCACCATAACCCTCACACATCTCGTGATTATTACGCGCCGAATTTTGCAAAGATGAAATATGACCAACCAACTAAGAAATTTGAAGCTTGGTGCCAAGGTATGACTGGATACCCAATAGTCGATGCTGCTATGCGCCAGCTAGTCGCCGAGGGTTGGATGCATAACCGAACCCGCATGATCGTTGCATCCTTTCTTGTAAAAGATTTACACATTGAGTGGCGTCATGGCGCAGATTTCTTTATGAAATATCTCATCGACAATGATGTGGCATCCAACTCGCATGGTTGGCAATGGACGGCGGGATGCGGAACCGACGCATCTCCTTATTACAGAGTTTTCAATCCAATCGAACAAGGAAGACGTTTTGATCCAGACGGGGTTTACATAAAGAGATATGTGCCTGAGCTTGCTCACTTATCAACCCCGGATATCCATACTCCATGGGAAGTGCTGGATGGATTAGCAAATGGTTATCCAACGCCGATCGTGGATCACGCAACCGAGCGCTTGGAATCTTTAGCAAGACTGGAAGCAATCAAGGTTTCCAAAGCACCATACCCCCACCAGAACGCTTAGCTTCATACATAGCGCTATCAGCCCTTCGTAAGAGTTCATCGCTACCATCGTTCACCACTCGACCAATACTCACTCCAACTTGTACTTCGTGCCCTTCGATGATGAGAGGGTAGGTAAGAGTTGATGAGAGTGCCATTGCAACTTCAAGACCCTGCCGCTCACTTCCTGGAATTACAACTCCGAATTCATCACCTCCCAACCTTGCCAGAAGTGCTCCGTGTGGAATCACTCGCGAGAACCGAAGAGAGATCTGCCTGAGTAATTTATCGCCCGCATCGTGGCCCAAGGAGTCGTTTACTGCCTTAAATCCATTGAGATCTAATAACAATATGGTTCCGGCATCAGATGCGAGAAGTGCTATCTCGCTCATAAATCTTCGTCGATTAGCTAAACCCGTTAATTCATCAATCCGAGAAAGTTCCAAGTTTGCACTCGCGCTTCTTGCATCCTGTAAAGCAACGGTAAGCCTCAGTACCGCCAGTGCCACGGTTGCTATCGCGGGAATCAAAGCCGCGGATGGAATGGATGCACGCTTGAGTGCAGACATTGTGAGAATCGCTCCACTAAATATCATCGCGAATGTGGTCGCGGCTCCCACTATTTTTTCACTCAACTGCGCATCCCCGCCGTGATGCCAAAGCGCCTCGGCGATGAGAGCGATACCGACCAACCATCCGTCATCGCTTAATTGTGCAAATGCGTATCCAGTTGTTGCAGATTTGTATAGAAAATAGAGATCGGTGGCAGTGAATACTGCGATTCCAAGAAGGAACAAAGTAGAGCGAAGTGCTCTAGGTTGAACAAAGACAATGATGAGAGCAATTGCTAAAAGTATTACATCCCCTATCGGGTAGACGATTGATAAGAATACTGTCGCAGAACTTCCCTCGAAATGCCTCATTGCATTCTTCAGGAAGAGAGTGCCAATGAGAGAGGAGAATCCCAGAGTAATAATTACAACGTCGAGCAACTCCATAGCCCGAAATTTTCTGTGCGCAGTAAGAGCTCGTATCAATCCAAAGAGAACCAAGGGATAAAAGAAGATGTAACAGAGATCAGAGATCTTGGACCAAAGTGCGGTCTCGTAAAAAGAATTCCAAGTTGTCTCCGTTGAACCTATTGCCCATAGGAATATGGCGGCGCTGAGTGAGAGGCGTGCCAAGTGATCATTAAAAGTTGGCGCAAAAAATGCAATAGCGGCAGCTAAGAGCGCGATGGCGTTATAAAGGTAGAGATCGAGAAATGGAGTTGATTGGTGGATAACTCCGCGAAGCACTACGTGGAGCAGAAGCAGCGAGAAGGTCGCAACCCGCAATTTCAGGTATGAATTTGCGGTCCCAATCGCCATCAAAAGAGGCTAACTAAAAATGGAAGTGGGGTCAGTAGATTTACTGCCCGTTATCCAGCAAAGAGAAGCAGCCAAAAGAAATCGCCCACCGCTCTAGGAGCGATGGGCGATCCGGTACTTAATGCGCCTGGTTTATAGTCCAGTTTTGCAAGCGGCAGCGCGTGTGCTTTTGGCAGATGCGATTTCAGAGGTGAGTTGAGAAGTTAACTCTTTCTGTTGCGCAATCGCGCCATTAACTGTTGAGGTCCATGTTGCGATTGCATTTTGATCACTGGTAATCGTTTGATTAATGCGAGCAACGGTCTTGTTCAACTGATCAATCGTCTGTTGACGATACTTCACACCAGTTGTGTAAGCGTTAATTGTTGCTTGGTCATTCTTAGCTTTTTGACTTCCTACGACATCCTTTGCGAGTGCATCTTGCGCAGCCTTGAGACCTGCTTGGTCGGCAGTGAGCTTTGCTTGATACGCCGCGATGGCGTTGGCATAACCAATAACCGTGACAGAAGGTTTGTGTGTGGCAGGGTCATATTCGATGGTGTACGAATTCTTGTTCATGATTGCATCGAGTGAGGTTTGCGCCACTGTAAGTGCATTCTGATATGAAGCAAGCAAACTTTGGGATTGACTTGTGGCATTAGATGCATTTTTTGTGTATGTGGCTAAGTTAGCTACATCTGAGGCATATGTAGCCTGCGCATCTATGCAATTCTTGGTCGCCCAAATATTCTTAGGAGTGGTCTTGAGTGGATTGGCAATGCAGGTGTAGGTACCTGATTTCGCCTTAAGGGTGGTGCAGGCGGTGCCCTGCTTGCCGACGGCATCCGCAGATGCGCTCAGAGCAATCGAACCGCTGAGAACGAGAGCACTTGCGATAAGTACGCTGGCCAGCTTTCGTGTAGTGAGCTTTGACATCATTAATTCCTCCAATAGGCCCAGGTCCTCTGGGTCACGCGGGTAATTCTAGAGTGAAACTCCTGTAATAAATGGGCAGAACGGGTGCTTCAGCCGTGAAGTTGGTGTGAATTCCCACGGATAAACTACCCATTGCATAGAAATGTCCCAGTAGCTCAGTGGATAGAGCGACCGCCTCCTAAGCGGTAGGCCACGGGTTCAACTCCCGTCTGGGACACTCAGAAGATGATTGTTCTATCGCCCGCTATGAAGATTCGATCCTCTGCGTAGAGTTTTACAGCCTTTGAGAGAACTCTCCGTTCAATATCTCGACCGATTGCAATGAGATCCTCGGGAGTTGCTGCGTGCGTTACATGTGCGACATCTTGCTCAATGATTGGGCCCTCGTCTAAATCCGACGTCACAAAGTGGGCAGTTGCTCCAATGATCTTTACGCCTCGCGCATGTGCCTGGTGGTAGGGCTTGGCTCCTTTAAATCCTGGCAAGAACGAGTGATGGATATTGATAATCCGTCCAGAGTAAGTGCTGCAAAAATCTGAACTTAAGATTTGCATGTAGCGTGCGAGCACAATGAAATCAATGTTGTGGCTGACTATCGATTCAATGATTGTCTCCTCGGCAATCGCCTTATCTTCTTCTAAATGCAGAAAAGGAATTCCGTGAGATTCTACGAGTGAACGCAACTCATCTCGATTAGATAGAACGGCTGGAATTTCAACTGGCAGCTCACCGAGTTCTTGAAGGTAGAGCAGATCTCGAAGGCAATGGCTCTCTTTAGTCACAAGTACAAGGGCGCGCTTCTTGGTGGAGGTCTCTCGGATTTCTAGCGCAGGATTTAGGTGTTGCAACCCGGTTCGAAGAGTGCTTGTTGCCTCCGCCAGAGTCTGTTCAGATTCGATTCTGGTTCGCATAACAAACAATCCAGTGGTGGGATCGGTAAATTGTTGATTCTCAATGATGTTTCCATTTGCAGCCAGAACTGCCGAAGTCATTGAATGAACAATCCCAGGCTGGTCTTTGCAGGTGAGTGTAAGAATCGCATCCATCCACAGATGGTACCTGCGGAAGGATGCGATTCTTTCTAGATAGTGATTGCTAGTGTGAAATTGTGAAGCGCTTGAGCCCTTCTGGTGCCCACCAATTTCGCTCTCCGAAGAGACGCATCAATGCCGGAACGAGAAGTGCTCGGATGAGAGTCGAATCTAGGAGGATCGCAAAAGCAACCCCGAATCCAAGAGTCTTTATATTTGTAACACCACTTGTCAGGAAGGCCGCGAAGACAACGGCTAGGAGAACAGCCGCTGAGGTGATGATGCGAGCCGATCGCTGTAAGCCGGTGGCGACTGCGTCAACATTATCGCGACCTGCATCGTGTTCTTCTTTGATTCGTGAGAGAAGGAAAACTTCGTAGTCCATGGAGAGACCAAAGGTAACTACACAGATCAGAATCACCATCGATGTATCAATGGAACCCGTTTTCGTAAATGAACCAACCAGCCATGTTAAGTGACCGGAAACGAAGATCCAGGAGAGCGCTCCGATTGTTGCGCTCAGCGAGAGGATGTTCAAGATGACCGCCTTGATTGGCAAGATAATCGAACCTGTATACATAAAGAGCAGGAGTAAGACGCTTAGCGCGATCCAACCCAAAGCCCATGGCAAGGTGCGTGAAATCCCACTCTGCGTATCGGTGTACTCCGCTGCAGTTCCACCAACATATGTTTTCAATGAGGTGGATATTGCTCGAACGGATTCAATTTGCTGCTGTGCCTCATTTGTTCGGGGACTTATAGAAGAGATAGCCGAAATACGAGCATCACTGCCAACAATTTGTGGAACAGAGACAGAAACTATCTTCGTGACTTTGCCAAGTTCAGCTGAGTAGGTAGTCAATTGCTCTGCATGTGAAGCGCCTCCCGGGATGATGATTTCAATTGGGTTTGCGCTTTGACCGTCGAACTCCTTGGTGCTTACCGCACTGGCAATTGCCGCCTTATTGCTTGCTGGAAGCGCGCGACTATCCACTTCTGAGAAGACGATGTTCTTGATTGGTGTTGCCAGGATCGCCAAAATGATGAGAGCGAAGGTAACAACGGCTACTGGACGCTTCATAACGAAGCGAGCAGTTTGCGCCCAACGGCCATTCTCCTTTGGAGTAATTGCACTTTTGCGCACCACGAATTTATCAACGCGAGTTCCGAGCATTGCCAAAATTGCAGGAAGAGGAATGAGCGCACCAAAAACTGCGGTAATTACTACGCCAACGCCGGCGTAACCAAAAGATTTGAGGAACATGAGGGGGAAGAACATCAAAGAAACTACGGTCACGAGAACTGTGAGTCCGGAGAAGAAGACCGTGCGTCCAGCTGTTGCAACGGTTCGTGCTACAGATTCTTCTACTGATTTACCTGAGTGAAGTTCTTCTCGGAAGCGATTAACTATAAGGAGCGAGTAATCGATTCCAAGTCCAAGTCCCATACCGGTGGTGAGGTTAAGAGCGAAGATGCTTACTCCGGTGGCAAGGCTTATGAGATAGAGGATCAGGAATGTTCCAAGGATTGCGCTTAGTCCTACGACCAGTGGCATTGCTGATGAAATTAGCCCTCCGAAGATGAAGATGAGGAGGATGAAGGTGAGGGGAATTGAAATGGACTCAGCTACGGCGAGATCCTTAGAAATCTTGGAGCCAATCGCCTGATTGATCATTGCACTTCCGCCTACATAGACGCGCAATGACTTATAGGTGCCGTCGTACTTAGCTTGGATTGTCTTTGCGAGGTCTTTGGCTGTGCTTGGGTCACTACCCGTTGAATAAACGAAGAGGTAGGCAGATTTTCCATCAATACTTTTTAGTGCGGGGGCACCGCCAGCAGACCAGAAAGAGAGAACCTTGGTTACTCCTGCCTCTTGGGAAATGGATTTCTCAAGAGATGCGGCATCCGCGACAGTTGCTGGGTCAGTAACTGAGGTAGTGCTCTTTACAACAAGAGCTAGCGCAGGATCTTTTACGTGAAAGGTTGAGCCAAGGTAGCTGGCTGCCTTTACCGAGTCGCTATTTGGGTCGTTGTAGCCACCGTTATCTAACCGGGGGATGAGGAGTGAGCTGGTGGATCCAGCTCCAATGAGGATGAGGATGAATAGGGCTAACACCGATTTACGGCGTCTTACGAGGGTATGGCCAAGTTTCTCAAACATGGTCGGGCCTTTCAGGAGGTGGGTATCTGAATAGTGTTCAGATTATGGGGTGTTGATTTGAACACTGTCAAGTTTCAGGAGATACTTAGGGCGTGTCTTCATCAAAAGTTCTTAAAGCTAAGTCCGCACCACGGGAAAATTATCATCACGGGGACTTAGAGGCTGCTCTTTTAGAGGCGGCAGTTAATCTAGTCAGAGTGAATGGTCCAGATCATTTATCACTGCGAGCTGTTGCAGAACAAGTAGGCGTTAGTCCAAGCGCGGTGTATCACTACTTTCCCGATAAGGATTCCCTTATCTCGGCGCTAGGTGATCAGCTATTTATCAAGATGTCAGAGATGCAACGCGTGGCAGTTGGTGGCATCCGCGGCACCTCTGCTCGTGCCGCCAGGCTTCGATACCGAGAAATAGGCAGAACATATTTCCGCTGGGCAAATTCAGAACCCAACCTCTTTCGCCTTATGTTTGGTGGATTTTGCAAGATAGAAAAGCGCGGTACGCACGAGTCTGAAGAGGCTTTCCTCATGCTCTCAAAATGTCTCGATGATCTTTTAGCGACCGGCGTTATCACTGCGACAATGCGCAGGTACGGTGAATTAATTTCATGGACCGCTGTACAAGGCGCTTCCACTTTGATTATCGAAGGCATTCTTCCCGAAGAAGCCTTTGAAGAATTGCTAGATGGGCTTGAATTAGCAATGCGGGGAGGTGCAAAGTGAGTGATTCAAATATCATGCCGAAAGTAACTCAGGATGAGATAGACCCTCGCGAAGACGACGAGGCGAGAAGAGAAGCAGAGATCGCGGCCGATAAACCGCCGCACCACGGTTAATTTTTAGAGAGAAATAACTTCCTCTTCAAATCTGAAAGTTATTCTCCTGAACTCGATGGGGCTGGGCGAGAGTCGGTCTTATAGAAGCCGCCACCTTTAAATACAACGCCAACATTGGAATAGACCTTACGAACAGCACCTTTGCACTCTGGGCATACCTCAATAGGGTCATCTGCAAAGGCTTGGAAGAGCTCAAATTCATGGCCACAGTCGGCACACGCATATTGGTAGGTCGGCATAGAGGTAAGTGTAAAGAGGTGAGAGGATAGGCTCTAATCCAAAATGGATACAGGGGTGATTGTGGACCTCTTGAGGGAGTCGAAGGGCCTGAAATGCGCACTCTTGCTCGAATCTTGCCGGCAGCAAAGGTTCTAGGGGTCGGCTCACTCCTTGCTACCTCTCTACTTCTTCCACTTTTTGGGGCAGCAGATGCCCAGGCGAATAGCATCGTCGCATCTGTCCCAGCTGTGGGAGCGGTGCTCTCAGCCGCGCCTAATGCGGTTTCGGTGTCGGCAGCCAGCACACTTTTATCAGATGGAAATAGCTTGACCGTAACGGACCCGAGCGGGGCGCAGGTTGATGATGGCTCTCTCACAATCTCGGACACAACTGCGGTAGTTGGTTTGAAGCCATTGACCGCTACCGGGATTTACACGGTTAGCTACACCTTGTTGAGCGCGACCGATGATCCACTCACGGGCTCATACACATTTCTTTATAACGCGCCGGCTGTTGTTACAACCCAATCAGCCGCTCCCTCCCCAACAAGCACTTCAATCTCAATTCCTAAGAAGAGTGGTGGAAGTTCTGCTGCGAGCATCACGGTCCTCGTTTTCGTAGGCCTTGCAACAATTGTTGCGCTCTTTCTGCTCTGGTATGCCCGCATGATTTGGAAGCAAGCTCGAAAAGCACGTAGACGACGTTCTCATGATCGTGGCACCAAATAATTGTGTTACCAGTAGTTAAAGATCTCTTTCTCTTTGCAATTATTTGCTCAGTTGGACTGCTGTATGCAATCGGGTTCTTGCTCAGAGAAGAGCGCGGAAAATTATCGAACGAATCCGAAAAACTTAAAAAGCTAGCGCTTCGGCTTACCCTGATATGGGTCATATTAGTTATTGCGAATTCGATTGTTGAACTAGCAAATATATTGGGTGGCACCATCTCAGATGCTCTTAACCTCAACGCTTGGTGGTCCTTCTTAACCACGACAAGTGTCGGGCGAGATTTCATTTTCCAATATCTGATGGGCATACTTGCGATTTGGTTAGTGGCGCGAGCCAGAAAAGTTGGCGCCATTTACTTTGCACTTGCAGCAACAATGCTCGCCCTCCTGATTCCCATTTTCCAAAGCCATCCAGCAAGTGCTGGAAATCATGGGTTGGCAATCGGCTCACTCTTCTTCCATGTTGCTGCTTTAACTTTATGGGTTGGTGGAGTGGTGGGACTACTTGCGATCTCATCAGAAGCCCGCTCTCACTCAATTTCGCGCTTTAGCAAATTAGCTCTCTGGTGTGCGGTAACTGTCGGTGTGAGTGGAGGAGTAAATGCTTATGCCCGACTGAATTTCCTATCCGGCTGGCAGAGTGGCTATGGCTTCATCGTCATTCTAAAAACCGCTCTCTTTATCGCCCTGGTTCTCTTTGGTTACG
>CAIZHC010000053.1 GCA_903932705.1 uncultured Actinomycetes bacterium
GTGTCACCTTGGGGTCAGCCAGAGGGCCGTACTCGCAAGAAAAAGGCGAGCGATGCACTCATTGTCCGTCGTCGTAAGTCGAATAAGAAGCGATAGGGGAGCGACTACAAATGCCACGTAGTTTAAAAAAGGGTCCATTCGTGGACGGTCACCTTCAGAAGAAGGTCGATGTTCAAAATGCGGCTAACACCAAGGTTGTTATCAAGACCTGGTCACGTCGCTCAATGATCATTCCTTCAATGATCGGACACACCATCGCTGTACACGACGGTCGCAAGCACGTTCCAGTTTTCGTCACAGAAGCAATGATTGGTCACAAGCTCGGTGAGTTTGCTCCAACTCGTACCTTCAAGGGACACGTCAAGGATGATCGGAGAGCTTCTCGTGGCTAATACACCTAAAGCAACCAATCCAACTGACGCTCTCGTTGCACAAGCAGTCTTGCGCAACACTCGCGTAACACCTCAGAAGGCTCGACGTGTGATCAATTTGATCCGTGGAGAGCGTGCTGACATTGCGCTTACAACTTTGAAGTTCGCTCCTCAAGAAGTTGGTGAAGATCTTTACACCCTCTTGAACTCAGCGATCAATAATGCAAAGCAGAAGAGCCCATCACTCCGTGATGCATCTGAGCTTTACATCGTTGAAGCACTTGTCGACGAGGCGCCTACCCTGAAGCGTTTCCGTCCACGTGCACAAGGTCGCGGCTTCCAAATCTTGAAGCGCGCATCAACTTTGACATTGGTTGTTTCAACCGATCGTTCATATCGCCCACACGGCCTCAAGAAGGTCGTTAACGCGAAGGCAAATCCAAATAAGACTGTGATTGCTAAGCCAGCAACACCAGCAGCGGCACCAAAGAAGAGCGCAGCGAAGAAGGCTGCACCTGCTGAAGAAGTCGCAGTTGCCACAGAAGGGCAGGCCGAGTAAATGGGTCAAAAAGTAAATCCACACGGCTTCCGTCTGGGAATTACAACTGAGTTCAAGTCTCGTTGGTATGCAGACAAGCTTTACAAGGATTATGTGAAGGAAGATATCGAGATCCGTCGCATGATGAGCAAGGGCATGGAGCGCGCAGGCGTTTCACGTATCGAAATTGAGCGCACACGTGAGCGTGTACGTATTGATCTCTATACCGCTCGCCCTGGCATCGTCATCGGCCGTCGCGGAACCGAAGCTGATCGCATCCGTCAGGATCTAGAGAAGCTCACCGGCAAGCAGGTTCAACTCAATATTCTTGAGGTTAAGAACCCAGAGATTGATGCACAACTTGTTGCGCAAGGAATTGCTGAACAACTTGCCGCTCGTGTTTCTTTCCGTCGCGCCATGCGTAAGTCAATGCAATCTGCTCTCAAAGCAGGTGCACAAGGTATTCGTGTTCAAGTTGGTGGACGTCTTGGCGGCGCAGAAATTGCTCGCTCAGAGTTCTACCGCGAGGGCCGCGTTCCTCTACACACACTTCGTGCGGATATCGATTATGGATTCCACGAAGCACACACAACTTTCGGTCGCCTTGGTGTAAAGGTTTGGATCTACAAGGGTGAAGTTATCGAATCCCGCGCAGAGCGCGCAGCGGCAGCACTTGCTGCAGCACGTGCACCAAAGCCAAGTCGCCCAGCTAACCGTCCACCACGTGGACCACGTAGCGAAGTAACTTCTTCAACACCAGCATCACGCGCAGCCGCAGAGGTTGTAGCAACTGAAGCTGTTGCTCCAGTAGTTACCGAAGTTTCGGAAGGAGCCGCTGAATAATGTTAATTCCACGTCGTGTTAAGCACCGTAAGCAGCACCACCCAAAGCGGGCTGGTATGTCTAAGGGCGGAACCGTTGTTTCATTCGGTGACTTTGGTATTCAAGCTCTCGAGCCTGCATATGTAACAAACCGTCAGATTGAAGCAGCACGTATTGCAATGACTCGCCATATCAAGCGTGGTGGAAAGGTTTGGATCAACATTTATCCAGATCGTCCACTTACAAAGAAGCCTGCTGAAACTCGCATGGGTTCCGGTAAGGGTTCACCTGAGTGGTGGATTGCAAACGTAAAGCCAGGTCGCGTTATGTTTGAAATTTCTGGTGTTTCAGAAGAAATCGCAACAGAGGCAATGACTCGTGCGATTCACAAGTTGCCAATGAAGTGTCGTGTAGTACGTCGGGAGGAGTTCTAATGTCTAATATCGTGACAGCAGAGCAGCTTCGTGCGCTCTCCACTGACGAACTAGCGATCAAGCTTCGCGAAGGAAAAGAAGAGCTTTTCAACCTTCGCTTCCAAGCAGCTACAGGTCAACTTGAAAACCACGGTCGTTTGACTGCGGTCCGTAAAGAGATTGCACGTATTTACACAATCTTGCGTGAGCGTGAGCTCGGAATTGGAGGCGCAGCGTGAGCGAGCTAAATAACGAGCGCGGTTTCCGCAAGACTCGTGAAGGAATTGTTACTAGCGACAAGATGGATAAGACCGTCGTCGTCGCTATTCAAAGTCAAACCAAGCATGCCGTGTACTCCAAGGTCATGACCCGCTCTCACAAGTTGAAGGCACATGACGAGAACAACACAGCTGGCGTTGGCGATCGCGTACTACTCATGGAAACTCGTCCACTATCGGCAACCAAGCGTTGGCGTGTAGTCGAGATCCTCGAGAAGGCTAAGTAAGGGGTATCGAAAAATGATTCAACAAGAATCCAGACTTCGTGTCGCGGATAACACCGGTGCAAAGGAACTCCTTTGTATTCGTGTTCTCGGTGGCTCCTCACGCCGTTACGCAGGTATCGGTGACATCATCGTTTGTACCGTCAAGGATGCTATTCCTGGTGGACAGGTAAAGAAGGGTGAGGTCGTAAAGGCTGTCATCGTTCGTACCGTTAAAGAGAACCGTCGCCCTGACGGTTCATATATCAAGTTTGATGAGAACGCAGCAGTTATCTTGAAGGCAGACGGCGAGCCTCGCGGCACCCGTATCTTCGGACCAGTTGCTCGTGAACTTCGTGACAAGCGTTTCATGAAGATTATTTCGCTCGCGCCGGAGGTGCTATAAAAATGGCAAACATTAAGCGTGGCGACACGGTTCAAGTGATCGCTGGAAAAGATAAGGGCGTAACCGGCACGGTAATCTCTATCGATAAGAAAGAATCTCGCGTAATTGTCGAGGGTGCTAACCGCGTTAAGCGTCACACTCAACAGACTGAGACCGAACGTGGTGTCAAGGTCGGCGGAATTCTCACCGTTGAAGCTGCAATTCACATTTCAAATGTGCAACTTGTCGGCGACGATGGCAAGGCCACTCGCATTGGTGCTCGCAAGGATGAGAACGGCAAGAACGTTCGCATCTCTCGCCGTACCGGAAAGGATGTCTAACCATGACAACCGCAACAGCTCCTCGTCTTAAGGCCCGTTACAAGGCCGAGATCGCACCTGCGCTCAAGACACAATTTGCTTACAGCAATGTGATGCAGATTCCTGGCTTGGTCAAGGTCATCGTAAACATGGGTGTTGGTGAAGCAGCTCGTGACTCGAAGTTGATTGAAGGCGCAATTCGCGACCTCACAATCATCACCGGTCAAAAGCCTCAGGTCACCAAGTCTCGCAAGTCAATTGCTCAGTTCAAGTTGCGTGAAGGCATGCCAATTGGTGCGCACGTAACACTTCGCAATGATCGTATGTGGGAGTTCGCAGATCGTCTGCTCTCGATCGCACTTCCTCGTATCCGTGACTTCCGTGGACTTTCTCCAAAGCAATTCGATGGAAACGGTAACTACACCTTCGGTCTGACCGAGCAGGTTGTATTCCCAGAGATCGAACAGGACAAGATCGATCGCACACGCGGTATGGATATCACTTTCGTAACCACAGCCAAGACAGATGAAGAGGGTCGCGCACTACTTAAGGCGCTCGGCTTTCCATTCCGTGAGAACTAAGGGGTAGCAACTAATGGCAAAGACATCGCTCAAGGTTAAAGCTGCTCGCAAGCCTAAGTTCAAGGTTCGTGGCTACACACGTTGCCAACGTTGTGGTCGTCCACACGCTGTCTACCAAAAGTTCGGCATCTGCCGTATCTGCTTCCGCGAGATGGCACACAAAGGCGAACTTCCAGGCATCACCAAGGCATCCTGGTAATTCAGGATTTGGTAAATATCTTTTCCCACCCACAATCAACTACGAGATAGGTCCAGTTAACTCCCACGGGGGATAAAGGAAACCGGCTCGAGAAAGGCCAGAGGCCACAGTATGACAATGACAGATCCGATCGCAGACATGCTTGCACGTCTGCGCAACGCGAACTCTGCTTACCACGATACGGTTTCAATGCCGTCATCGTCGGTAAAAGTTCGCATTGCCGAAATTCTTAAGCAGGAGGGTTACATCGCTAGCTTCAAGGTAGAAAATACCGTTGCTGGCTTTGGAAAGACTCTCACCATCGATTTGAAGTTTGGTGCAGATCGTCAGCGTTCAATCGCTGGTCTTCGCCGCGTTTCAAAGCCAGGACTTCGCGTTTACGCAAAGTCAACGGCGCTACCTAAGGTCTTGGGTGGACTTGGCGTAGCCATTATCTCAACATCATCTGGTTTGCTCACTGATAAGCAAGCCAACAAGCAAGGGGTAGGCGGAGAAGTTCTCGCCTACGTATGGTGATCTGATGTCACGTATTGGTCGCTCTCCCATCACAATTCCTGCTGGAGTTGAAGTCAACATTTCAGGTCAAGAGATTTCTGTAAAGGGTCCTAAGGGCACACTTTCACATACTCTCGCTGGCCCAATTGCTATCGCCAAGGAAGAGTCAACACTTCTTGTTACTCGTCCAGATGATGGACGCGTTGCGCGTTCACTTCACGGCCTCTCACGTACCTTGGTCGCAAATATGATCGAGGGCGTAACAAATGGATATTCAAAGACCATCAACATCGTAGGTGTTGGTTACAAGGTCGCTGAAAAGGGTAAGGATTTGGAGTTCGCACTTGGCTACAGCCACGCGGTTCCATTCTCTGCTCCAGAAGGCATCACCTTCAAGGTCGAATCAGCAACTCGCTTCTCGATCTCTGGTGTCGATAAGCAGCTCGTTGGTGAAGTTGCAGCGAAGATTCAAAAGCTTCGCAAGGCTGATCCATACAAGGGCAAGGGTCTCCACCTAGACGGCGCAAAGATTCGCCGCAAGCAAGGAAAGACAGGTAAGAAGTAATGGCTATCGGTGTAAAGGTTGTTAAAGGCTCGGCACAAAATGCCCGCCGTCGTCGCCACTTCCGTGTTCGTAAGCGTGTAAACGGCTCTGCCGAGCGTCCACGTCTTGTCGTATCACGTTCATCTCGTCACCTTGTCGTCCAGATCGTTGACGACTCAATCGGTCAAACCTTGGTCTCTGCTTCAACCATGGAGAGCACGCTTCGTGAATCCAAGGATGATAAGAGCGCAAAGGCTCGTATCCTGGGTGCCGAAATCGCAAAGCGCGCAAAGGAAAAGGGTATTTCTACGGTGGTCTTTGATCGCGGCGGAAACAAATACACCGGACGCATTGCAGCTCTTGCTGACTCTGCCCGCGAGAATGGATTGGACTTCTAATGGCTACTCCTCCAGTAAACGCTAATTCAAATGATCGCGCCCCAAAGGGCGGCAACGATCGTCGTGAGCGTCGCGGCCGTGACGGTGGACCTGAGAAAGAGAAGTCCCCGTACACAGAGCGCGTTGTCTTTATTAACCGCGTAGCAAAGGTTGTAAAGGGCGGACGTCGTTTCTCCTTCACAGCACTTGTTGTCGTTGGTGACCAAAAGGGCACAGTCGGAGTCGGATACGGCAAGGCTAAGGAAGTTCCTCAAGCTATTGCTAAGGCAGTGGAAGATGCGAAGAAGCAA
>CAIZHC010000054.1 GCA_903932705.1 uncultured Actinomycetes bacterium
GGCGCTCCGCCAGATGCCTTTCCGATTACGGGTGCAACCTTCGTATCAGTCGAAACAGAAGGTAGAACAGTTGGAGCAGCTGGAGGGGTGACGCCAACCAAATCAACAACAAATACCAGAGTTTCATTTGGCCCAATTGGACCCTGGCCAGTAGCGCCATAAGCAAGAGTTGGAGGGATAACCAGTAGGCGTCGTCCTCCCACCTTCATACCCGGGATACCTTTTTGCCATCCAGCGATTACACCAGAGAGAGGGAAAGTCGGAGCTGGGGATGAGCCCCAGGAGGACTCAACCACTTTGCCTGTTTTCCAGGACATCAGGACATAATTGGCCGTAACAGTTGAACTGCTTACTGCGCTCTTACCTTTGCCAACTGTGACATCTTTAATGGTCAGAGTAGTTGGAGCAGCACCACTTGGCTTGCTGATAACAGGTGTGACTTTTGTATTTGTTGAAACAGTAGGTAAGACAGTCGTGCCCATTTTTACCTTTCCAGAATAGTCAGTGGCAGCCTGCGAAGATTGGGAGAAGGATGGAATCACTAGGACTAATGAGATGCAAACGCCGAGAGAGGCTCTCGCTACCTTGGAATTTCGAAAATTCATCAACTCTCTCCTTATAAATATCAATTAAATCAGGTGGCGATACTAGCAAACGCATAGAGTTGACCCATGTCAGATCAGAAGACTGAGCGCCTGATAAATCTGACCATGGCTCTGCTCGCGACTAAACGCTTTCTCAGCAAGAACGAGATATTTTCACAGGTTGCCGGATATACGGGCAGCGCCGAGACCAAAGAGCGCATGTTTGAGAGAGATAAAGATGATCTCAGAGCTCTGGGTATAGATATTCAGGTCGGTTCACATGACCCCCTCTTTGATGATGAACTCGGATATCGAATTCTTGAAAGTGGTTACGAACTCAATCTTGGTGAGTTAACCCCAGTAGAACTTTCATATCTCTCGCTCGCCTCCAAGATGTGGCGTAATCAGTTATTTGCAGATAGCGGTGCACTAGCCCTCGTGAAAATCGATGCTCATAGTGGTTCAGCACTTCGAGAAGATTTTGGAAATTCAATTATTTCACTCGAGAATGAAACACCTCTCTTCGCACCACTGTGGGAAGCCATTACTACCCATCGCGTTATCTCATTTATATATAGAAGTAGGAGCGAAGCCAAGCGCACCTTAGCTCCTTATGGACTCACCTTATGGCGCGGCTCCTGGTATCTCGTCGGTCTTGATCAAGATAAATCTGAAATTCGAGTCTTTAAAGTAGCCAGAATTACTTCAGATATCTCCTTTGAGAGTAAGAGCAACAATTTTGAACTCCCCTCTGATTTTTCTATCGGAGAACACTTAGTCATGCTCCATCCAGAGCCTCCCACTCAATTTTCTGCAAGAGTACGCATTGGAAAGTGCCAAAGTTTAAGAAGGGAAGGTGCGGTTGAAAATATTGATGGCGAATGGGATCGCATTAAATTTTCTTTAGGATCTGATTGGCTGGAGCGAATCCTTTGGTTTGGTCCTGACATAATCGTTGAATCTCCGATTGAGAAAGTTGAAGAGATTAGAGAAATACTTCGGAGCAAATTATGAAAGAGACAGCTTTAGATCGAGTCAGCCGCGCGCTCAATCTCATCCCCTTTATTGCTGCAAATCCTGGGCTATCAATTGTGCAGATAGCTGAAAGGTTCGATTCGACCCCTGCTCAAATTTCCAAAGATCTCACCCTTTTACATATGTGTGGATTGCCGGGCTACACACATCTGGAACTTCTCGATATTGATTATGAAGACCCGGAGTATGTTTCAGTTCTGGATCCTCAAGTTCTAGATCATCCTCGTTCGTTATCGCAGACAGAAGCCCTCACCCTTGTGCTTGGCCTAGAACTGTTATCAGAGATTGCCAAAGACCCGACTGAGCGTGAAGCAATTTCGAAGCTTCAAGAGCGGATAAGTAAGATCATTGGAGAAGATTTCGCTCGAGCAATCACGATTGCGGACGGAGTTGTTGAGTCCCCGATTATGAAGGATCTTGAATTAGCGATTTCGGATTCTAGATTTATTCAAATAACTTATAACTCAGCATCAAGCGACACTGTTACCACCAGAACAGTATTTCCCACCGATCTATTCTTTAAAGATGGAATTGGGTATATCCAAGCTCTCATGAAAGATAGCGTTGAGATGCGCACCTTTCGGATAGATCGCATCATTGAATTGGAGCTGGGGGAGTCAGACCCAACATTTGCAGAGCACTCACATTCGTCATCCAATGCAGAGATAGAAATTGAAATTGAGATGGGTGGCGATGGGATCTTCTTCTTGGAAAAACATAACGAAATTGTTACCTCTTCCAAGGAGATAAACGGCACCTTCTTTTTAAACCTTCAAGTGAATTCTTCCGATTGGATTAAACGGGTTATTTCTTCGTGGCCAGGCAGAATTACTGTTGTAAAACCAGTAGATTTGGCGAAGGAAATAGAAGAAATAACTCGCGCGGCCTTACAGAACTACTCTTAGGACTATCTCACGGAGTATTTATAGGTAAGATTGCGCCACCTCGAGATTGGAAGATAAATGGGAGACCTTAAGCCCTGGCACATCGTTATTGTCGTACTTGTCTTTGTAGTCCTCTTCGGAGCAAAGCGACTTCCTGATTCTGCAAAGTCAGTTGCTAAATCTCTTCGCATCTTCAAGGATGAATTAAAGACCACAGATGAGAAGAAGACCGATGACGGTTCTTCTTCCACTCCTTCCAACTAGGAAGTAGTCAGTGGCCACTGAAGATAGTGGTCGGATGCCTTTGCTGGAGCACTTTCGGGAGCTCCGCAAACGGACTGTCCGTTCTGCCCTATCAATCGCGGTATTTGGAACTGTAGGTTGGATTTTCTATTCAACTATCGTTCGAATACTTACAAAACCAGTTTGCAATCTCTCGCGAGCTGCGTCGACCCCGCATCATTGTGGAGTTCTTTATATTGATGGCGTCCTTGGCCCTCTCAACCTTCAGATCTCCGTCGCAATTGTTACTGGAGTAATTCTTGCCTCGCCGATCTGGCTCTACCAGCTCTGGGCATTCGTAGCGCCAGCGCTGCACAAGCGAGAGAAGAAATATTCAATACTCTTCATCGCCACCGCCACTCCGTTCTTCGTAGCCGGCGCAGCTCTCGCATATTGGATCTTGCCCATTGCTATCAAAGTGCTCCTTGGTTTCACTCCGACGACGCTCACCAACCTCATCAAATTCAGCGATTACCTCACCTTCGTTCTTCATTTGATTTTGGTCTTTGGTCTGGCATTTGAACTACCGGTATTTCTTGTTGCTCTTAACTTCGGGGGAGTTCTCTCCGGTAAAGCAATTTTGAAGCCATGGCGTTTCGCGGTCTTTGGAATCACTCTCTTCTCTGCGACATTTGTACCAACGAGTGACCCCTTAACTATGGGACTCCTCGCACTGCCACTTGTCGGATTTTATTTCGCGGCAGGCGGTATCGCCTTGCTGAACGATCGTCGCCGGGCTTCTAAGATCGTAGAGTGAAAGCGCTAGCGGTCATTAACCCCAAGTCGGGTGGTGGCAAAGGGTCGACCATGGGGCAGCGAGTTCGTTCCCATTTCTCAAAACATGATCATGAAATACA
>CAIZHC010000055.1 GCA_903932705.1 uncultured Actinomycetes bacterium
AGACCAAGGTCAAGAGAAGACATCGGATGTGTGCCCCATCAACGTCAGCATCTGACATCAAAATAACGCGGCCATACCTTGCATCATCCAAGGAGAAAGAAGCACCTGAACCGGCTCCAATTACCTGAATGATGGAGGCACATTCATTGTTCTCCAGCATCTGAGAGAGAGATGCCTTCTGTACATTCAAGATTTTTCCGCGGATAGGCAAGATTGCTTGGAACTCAGAGTTTCGTGCCGCTTTAGTAGTTCCTAAGGCAGAGTCTCCCTCAACGATGAAGAGCTCGGTGCGTCCTGTGTCATCAGAGCGACAGTCAGAGAGCTTGGTAGGAAGTGAGCTATTTTCAAGGGCGCTCTTGCGGCGCTGCAAGTCCTTATGCGCACGTGCGGAGATTCGAGTACGTGAAGCCGCTGCCACTTTCTCCAAGATGAGGCGAGCGGTTGCCTTATCAATGCGCTTGCTCGAATTGAAAAAGTTCTTCAACTCATCGCTCACAACGTTGGCAACAATCTTAGTAGCGGCCGCAGTTCCCAATACTTCCTTGGTCTGTCCTTCAAATTGTGGTTCTGACATGCGAACTGTGACTACGGCGGTCAGACCTTCAAGGACGTCATCTTTGATGACATCAATCTCATTGTTCTTCAATACTTTGGCGCCACGAAGTGCATCGTTAAATGCCTTAGTAATTGCTCGTTCAAATCCTTGGGTGTGAGTTCCACCCTTTGGTGTTGAAATGATATTTACAAATGAGGACATCGTTGTATCAAAAGCATTTCCCCACTGCATTGCGATATCTACACCCATGGTGCGATTTACCTCAGTGGGCATCATGTGCCCTTTGTCATCGAGTACAGGCACTGTCTCGGTGTACTCACCACTACCCGTTAAACGAATAACTTCACCGACAGGTTCATCTGGACGCAAGAAGTTACAGAACTCTGAAATTCCACCTTTATGCAAGAAGGTTTCTGAGGTCTTGCTCTTCGCGCGATTATCATTAACGATCAGCTGCAAACCTGGTACGAGATACGAGGTTTGGCGAGCGCGAGCGTAAATATCTTCAATTGCCAGCTCAGCTTCCTTGAGGAAGATCTGCTTGTCAGCCCACCATTTAACGCGGGTACCAGTGACCTTGGCAGCAACTTTGCCGATTACACGCAACCCAGACTTCTCTTCAAAAGTCGCCTTTGGTCCATCGCCATCAAAAATTCCAGCCGTACCGCGCTGGAATGACATCCAGTAAATCTTTCCATCGCGATCAACCTCAACATCAAGACGCGAGGCGAGCGCATTTACAACTGAAGCTCCAACTCCGTGCAGTCCACCAGATGCTGCGTAGGACCCTCCACCAAATTTTCCACCAGCGTGGAGTTTGGTCATAACAACTTCCACACCTGTTAGGCCGGTCTTGGGCTCCTTATCCACTGGAATTCCACGACCATTGTCATGAACTTCCACTGAACCATCAGCCTCTAAATTAATTTCAATTTTGGTGCAATGACCTGCAAGGGCTTCATCTACGGAGTTATCGATAATCTCCCAGAGGCAATGCATGAGGCCGCGAGAATCAGTTGTACCGATATACATACCGGGACGCTTACGTACTGCATCGAGGCCTTCGAGGACTGCAAGGTCTTTAGCGGTATAACCGTTTGCAGTTGTTGCGCTTTTATCATCGGTGGCCATGAGGCGCAAGGTTATCGGGCGGATCATCTAGAAATCGCTCATTGAGAGAGAAAATGCCCAGTTTTTTCTGTGAATTCAGATAAATCATTGTTTTAACGCGCGGGGAATAAACCAACCATGCTTTACTGTTCCACTACCGTAAGAAGAAGTTAGATAAAGGTAAGCCAGTAGAACCACTAGAAAAGGAGCAGTCGATGACCGAACAAATGATCCTCGAACCTACCCCTCTTAATGCAGTCGATCGCTGCGATCGTTGCGGTGCTCAGGCTTATGTTCGCGCCACACTGCTTAATGGTGGAGAGTTACTCTTCTGTGGTCACCATGCCAAGGAGTATTCAGCAGGTCTCAAGCCTCTCGTCGCAAAGATTCAAGACGAGACAGCTAAGTTAATCGAGACTCCTGCAATCGCTGAGTAAGAGCGATTAACGCTCAGTATTAGTTAGCTGAGCCTGCAGGGAAGAAGACATTCTTGAGGATTAATGAGACGGCATAAAGCCAATTTTCTTGATCCATATGATTTACAGTGAAATCATCCACGCTGCGACCCAAGGTATATGCCTGGAACATGACGGCCGCTGTCCGCGGATTTAGTTGTGGGTTTCCGAGGCCACGAGCCTGCAAGTCGCGATAAAGATCGGCAATAGTTTCAGTGAGGCGCTCCTGCTCATTTCCTAGAACAGAAGCCATCCGTGGGTTGTGCATCACCTTTGAAATCGCGGTCAGGCGCTCAATGCGGGAATCCGAGAGCTCTGGAGCTTGGAAACTCTTTGATACTTCGGTCAAGCGTGCAATCAGTTCATCGCGGGTATCAACGGTGCTGAAGAGCGCTGAGAGCACTTCAATAGACTTGTTGACATAACCGGAGAAACGACGCACTTGAGCTAGCTCTAGGAGCTCAGCGAAGTCTTGAAAGTGGTGGTAGAGAGAACCTCGGGAGATCCCAGAAATCTCGAGAACCTTCTCGCTTGTAATCTCATCCAAAGTGAGTGAATCTAGGAGAACAACAACAGTCCTAATCAGCTCTTCTTTTGTCGGGTGAATCCCGTTGCGTGCTTCGCGTGCTTGGGCTGCTACTGAAGACATGAAGTAATCCTTCTCTAGATAGTCAGTTACGTGACTGGAGTGATCGTCGGGTCTGAGATTCTGAGCATCGATGCTCAAGTTGCCGACAGTAATGACCAGTCATGACCAATACAAGTAATCTAGAGTGAATTTTGGATTATTAGTTATAAATCTTTTAGAGAAACGGTTTTTCTGCTGCTTAACTCTCTACGCACTCACTCTTTATTCTCTTTATGTGAGCCATCGCAGAAAGGTTTCTCTTGGGATTTTCCACATCCGCAGAGTTTGAAATCAGTTCTGCTCTCGATGATGTTGCCATCTGCATCCACAAAATCTGCGGTTCCAGTAAATCTCATGGAACCGCTCTTTGGATTGCGATAGATCTTTGGGTTCTCGCTCACGAAATCTCTACCTAAAAATTAATCGAGATAGTCGCGAAGAACTTGGGAGCGAGATGGGTGACGCAACTTCGACATTGTCTTGGATTCGATCTGGCGGATGCGCTCGCGCGTAACGCCATAAACCTTTCCAATTTCATCCAGTGTCTTTGGTTGTCCATCTGTTAATCCAAAACGCATTGCAACTACACCAGCTTCTCTCTCAGAAAGAGTGTCAAGCACTGAGTGAAGTTGTTCTTGAAGCAAGGTAAATGAGACTGCATCTGCAGGAACAATCGCCTCAGAGTCTTCAATTAAATCACCAAACTCTGAATCTCCCTCTTCTCCAAGTGGAGTGTGAAGTGAGATTGGTTCGCGACCGTATTTCTGAACTTCAACAACCTTTTCAGGTGTCATATCAAGTTCTTTTGCAAGCTCTTCTGGGGTTGGTTCGCGACCTAAATCTTGAAGCATCTGGCGCTGTACACGTGCCAACTTATTGATGACTTCAACCATGTGAACCGGAATACGAATTGTGCGCGCTTGATCAGCCATCGCACGAGTGATCGCCTGACGAATCCACCAGGTTGCATAAGTCGAGAACTTGTAACCCTTGGTGTAATCGAACTTCTCTACAGCTCGAATCAAGCCCAAGTTACCCTCTTGAATAAGATCCAAGAAGAGCATTCCACGACCGGTGTAACGCTTTGCCAGGGAGACAACGAGACGAAGGTTCGCCTCTAACAAGTGATTCTTAGCGCGGCGGCCTTGTAATACAAGCTGTTCGTACTCACGCTTGAGCTTCTTATCAATCTTCTTATCGTGAGCTAACTTCTCTTCGGCGAAGAGACCAGCTTCAACTTGAAGTGAAAGTTCTACTTCCATCTCCGCGTTCAAAAGTGGAACACGACCGATTAGCTTGAGGTAATCCTTAACCGGGTCAGCAGTTGCACCAGCAGTTAAAACTGTTTGTGCCGGCGCATCATCTTCTTCAGAATCTTTAATGGTGAATGCATTCTCTTCGTTCTGAGATTCTTCAGCAACGTTTACAACGCGGATCTCTGCCTTCTCTTCTTCTTCGGCAACGATCTCTTTTACTTCTTCAACCAGAGTGTCGAGATCTTCTAATTCAATCTCTTCAAGTTCTACTTCTTCTCCATCAATCTTTGTGACTAGTGGAGCAACGGTTTTAACGGCATCAGCCTTAGGAGGATTCTTTGCGGCCTCTTCAGCTGCTTTACGCGCTTCTAATTCTGCTTTAGTTGGAAAGCGATGAGCTGCTTTACGTTCTGCCTTGGCACGTTCTTCAGCTTCGCGAGCAACTTTGAGTGCTTCGAGTTCAGCTTTGGTAGGAAAACGGTGTGGACCTGCTGCTGCCTTCTTTGCAACTGCCTTCTTTGCAACTACTTTCTTTGCTGGGGCTTTCTTCGCAACTACTTTTTTCTCAGCAACTTTCTTCGCTGGGGCTTTCTTGGCTGCTACCTTTTTAACGGCGCGGCTCGGTGCTGCAGTGCTACTTGCTTGGTCGCCTTTTTTGGGCGCACGAATTACAGCCACGGAGCATCCTTTGGTTTACCTGGCCTAACTTTACTGACCAGTGGAATCGATACCCATATTATAATTTGTCCACAGCCCTAAATGCACATTCAAATGTAGGTGGCGCTTGAAAATGCCCCTAATTATTAGGCTCAAGTGCCTTTCGGAGCAGTTCTCCCATAGTTTCCACCTCGATCAAGAAGCCATCATGGCCAAAAGGTGAGGAAATGACCTCTAGGGGTCGAGCGGTAGGGGTTAACTCGACAATCTCCTCCTGTAACCGAGGAGGGAAGAGGCGATCGGTATCAATGGAGACCACGGATACTGGGACTTTAATTCCTGCAAGCGCAGCCGCTACTCCCCCACGTCCTCGTCCAACATCGTGAGAGTTCATAGCTTCGGTCAGAACAATGTAGGTGTTGGCATCAAATCGCTTCGACAATTTAACGGCCTGATGGTCCAGATATGACTCGACCGCATAACGTCCTGTTTCATCGCCTTGGAGCTCGCGGCCAAAGCGGACATCCATCTCAGACTCAGTTCGGTAGGTCAGGTGAGCTATCCGTCTAGCTATTCCCATACCTTCAGTGGGGCC
>CAIZHC010000056.1 GCA_903932705.1 uncultured Actinomycetes bacterium
AGGAGTAGCAATTCCTCCAGCTGTAAAGAGCACGACAGGAAGCTTTCCGGTCTGCGCAACTTCCTTAACTAGTTCATAGGGAGCTTGAAGTTCTTTAGCGGCCACATATAGCTCATCTTCACGCATTGAGGTGAGGCGGCGAATCTCCTGAGAGATTTTGCGCATGTGAGTAGTTGCATTAGAAACATCGCCAGTACCGGCTTCGCCCTTTGAACGAATCATTGCTGCACCTTCGTTAATACGACGAAGCGCTTCTCCCAAATTAGTAGCACCGCAAACGAAAGGGATTGTGAAATTCCACTTATCGATGTGGTTCTCATAATCTGCTGGTGTTAAAACTTCTGACTCATCAATGTAATCAACGCCGAGGCTCTGCAAAATCTGCGCTTCGACAAAGTGTCCGATACGAGCTTTAGCCATTACTGGGATAGAGACGGCTGCTTGAATCTTTTCGATCATATCTGGATCAGACATGCGGGCCACTCCGCCTTGTGCACGAATATCTGCAGGCACACGCTCTAGGGCCATCACGGCAACAGCTCCGGCGTCTTCAGCAATCTTGGCTTGCTCAACGTTAACAACATCCATAATGACGCCGCCCTTGAGCATTTCTGCCATTCCACGCTTCACGCGACCGGTTCCAGTTACCTTTTCGCTCTGCTCAGACATTTACAACTCCTCGTAGATCTCAGTGCTTTCATCCCATTGTGGGTTTCCGCTTGTCTAACAATGCCCTTCGGGCAAGAGCCGTAGTCTACTTTGAAGGTGAAGGGCTTGGCGTCCCAGATACGGGGTAGACGAACTTCGGCTGCTGGTCGGTGAGCGCTATCCAGACCTGACCGGTATGGAAGTAGGCGGGTGAGCCATCTTTTAAAGTCCAGGTAGTTGGTTCTGAAGCACTGGCCCGGTTCCAAAAGACCGGAATCTCTTGACCATCGCGAAGCAAATACCCTGTTCCCGAGCCCACCGTGTTACTAAATGGCGTGTAATTTCCATTGTGGTCGTGGTAAATCGAAGGAGTAATGCTTACCTGCTGGATTACAAAAGTAGGAGAGCCAAGTTGTTTTCCATCAGCGGCAACATCAAGGGTGCCGTTGAAATACATATTCCATTGGCTAGTTCCCTTAGACCAGACTGCTTTGTACTTAGAGGATGGCCACTTAATCTCTACGCTTTTAATGGGCACTCCCCCGACAGGTAGATCTCCAAATTTCCAACCAACAGACTTTGCCGTAACAATCTGGCGATTTTCTTTACCAATGGACTTGTTGAGGAGCGCCTTGGGATTTAAAACCATATTTGTCGGTGCTGATCGGGTGGTATCGCGCGAATAGATTGAAGCCGGTTCAGTATCAGCTCCAATATCTTCAATGTTGGATGCCCGAAGGACGGGAAGAAAGAGAGTTTGGGCTCCGCTATAAGCCATGCCAACGCGACCGTAATTTGCCATCAAGTCAATATCACTGATTCGTGCGGAGCGAATAGGTCCAATCAAAGCTGGCAATTTATTGCTGAATACTGCAGCAAGTCTGGTCAAGCCTCCTTCTACCTGCTCGATATAAATTACATCTGCGCTATCTAAACCAATTTGAGGGTGAGCAGCGCGGGTGTCATCAATCTTCACAAAGAGAACCGGCCCATTAATTCCCGGCAAACCAGTCAACACATTTGTTGGCACCGCCACGGACTTTGAACCCGTCGATGACGAACTCGAACCGCAACCTGCGAGCACAAAGACCGATGCGAGAAGAACGGGAATAAATAAAAGTTTTGAATTGAGTCTCATTGCAAGGCATCCTCTTCAAATGAATAGATCTTTGGAAGTGTTGCCTTTCCGGCAAGGTGGAAGAGTCGGTAAATCGGTTTTGCTCGTAACTTCGAAACAGAGTTAACAGCTTCCAGATGGATTGAAATCGCCAAAGTGATCTTCTC
>CAIZHC010000057.1 GCA_903932705.1 uncultured Actinomycetes bacterium
ATGCTCTGGCGGAATATGGCTGCGATGGCGATTGAGGAGATGCTTCGCGCCAATCCAATTGATGGCGTCGTTCTCTTAGGCGGTTGTGACAAGACTATTCCTGCTCTCCTGATGGCGGCTGCCTCAGTAAACATTCCTGCAATCGTGGTTCCAGGTGGTCCGATGCTCTCTGGAACATTTCGCGGTGAGCTCCTTGGCTGTGGTACCGACGTTTGGCTTTTGAGTGAAGAAGTGCGTGGCGGTGAACTTTCACAAGAGCAATTTATGAAATCAGAATCGTCAATGATTAGAAGCAAGGGACATTGCAACACCATGGGTACCGCCTCGACGATGGCGGTCGTAGCAGAAGCTCTTGGAATGACAATCCCTGGCTTTGCTGGAACTCCAGCGCCGGATGCCAGATTGCTAGCACTTTCCCACGAAACTGGTCGGCAGATTGTCTCGATGATCGCAGAAGATCGCAGTCCATCCGACATTATGAAGCGTGAATCATTTATCAACGCGATTACCGCAGTTGCAGCCGTCGGTGGCTCAACAAACTCGGTTGTGCATCTGCTTGCGATTGCAGGTCGACTTGGTGTCGATCTCACTCTGGAAGATTTTGATCGCACGGGTCGCGATATTCCACTTCTTGCAAATCTTGCACCTTCTGGAAAATTTCTAATGGATGATCTCTATCGCGCAGGTGGCCTCCTTGCGCTGCTGAGCCAAATCTCCGAACGCTTCTCCCCTACTGCGATTACTGTCACTGGAAAACCTTTTGTCTCATATCTATCTGGTCACGATGTCTTCGATGAAACTGTCATCGCAAAACCATCAGCCCCTCTTATGGAAAATGCCGGTATCGCAGTACTCACCGGCAACCTTGCTCCAAAAGGAGCGATTATTAAGCCAAGTGCAGCCTCTCCTGAACTTCTGACACATCGTGGTCCCGCAATTGTCTTTGATAGCGTCGAGGATCTCCATGCGCGCATCGATGATCCCAAACTCGAGGTCACTAAAGATTCAGTACTAGTGCTCCGGGGATGCGGGCCCCGTGGCTATCCAGGTATGCCCGAAGTCGGCAACATGCCACTTCCAAAGAAATTACTCGAAGCAGGCGTTCGCGACATGGTTCGCATTAGCGATGGCCGTATGAGCGGAACCGCGTACGGCACTATCGTCCTACATGTCTCACCAGAAGCTGCAGCAAATGGACCTCTCGCCTTGGTGCAAACCGGAGACATCATTGTTCTGGATGTTCCTAACCGAACCCTTAATATTGATATTAGCGATGAAGAGCTTACGTTGAGAAAGCCAAGTGCAGCCAGCGTCGCTGCCTATGCAGTTCCTACTCGTGGTTGGTCAAAACTTTATGTGGATCATGTGCAAGGCGCAGACACTGGCGCTGACCTAGATTTCCTCATCGGGGCAAGTGGAGACAAAGTAAGTCGTGAGTCCCACTAGCAATTCTGAGGTGCTGAATGATCTGATCTCCACTCTCGAGATTGATCGCTATCGGGTCTCTTCAGATGCATCGCACTTTGCCTTCATCCCCAGCGCTTTAGCAACCCCAAAGAGAACAGAAGATGTAGTTTCGCTCTTCACCTACGCCGCCCGCGAAAAAAAGAAAATCACATTCAGAAGCGGTGGAACAAGTCTTTCGGGGCAAGCGGTAACTGATGGAGTGATGATCGACTCTCGGAAATTCTTTCGGAAGATCGAAGTTCTAGACGATGGGGCGCGCGTACGCGTGCAACCTGGTGCAACTGTCCGCGCCGTCAATTCCCGCCTTGCACGTTTTGGTCGCAAGCTGGGTCCAGATCCCGCGAGTGAAATAGCCGCCACGATTGGCGGCGTCATTGCCAACAACTCCAGCGGCATGGCGTGTGGAATCACGGACAACACCTACCGCACACTCGAAAGCGCCATCGTTGTTTTGCCCAGTGGCGCGGTTATCAATACGGCTGATGGTGATAGCGATTCCAAACTTAGCGAGATAGCACCCGAACTTTACCGCGAGATAAGCGCCTTGCGTGATCTCATTCGATCATCGCCTGATTTACACGAGAAGATTAAGAACCAGTACCTGATTAAGAACACTATGGGCTATGGGCTCAACTCATTTATTGATTTCGATTCGGTCGTGGATATTTTTCTCCATCTCCTGATCGGTAGCGAGGGAACTCTGGGATTTGTTTCAGAGGCAACTTTCAGAACCGTTCCGCTCCACAGCAAAGCAGCGACAACACTTCTTATCTTTGAGAATTTACCTTCGGCTACCGCAGTACTTGAAAAGTTGATGGGGACTCATCCCGCCACCATTGAGTTAATGGATAGCGCCTCCCTGCGGGCTGGAAAAGTCGATCTTGGTTCCATCGAACTCAAGGATCACGCTGCGCTTCTTGTCGAGTATCAATCCGATGATGAAGAGTCATTACTCGAGATAATGCGTGTGGCGGCTCAGATCCACGTCCAACTGGGCGCAGTCAATGATCTTCAACTCACGACAAATGAATTGACTCGTTCTAACCTTTGGTCGATTCGCAAAGGTCTCTACGCCTCAGTCGCTGGTGCCAGACCAGCCGGAACCACGGCTTTGCTTGAAGATATTGCAGTACCTGTCCCCCGATTGGCCGAAACCTGCCTCGCCCTGCAATCCCTCTTCACCAAATACCACTACGCAGATGCCGTGATCTTTGGCCATGCTAAGGATGGCAATATCCATTTTCTGATTAATGAAGACTTCACCGATGCGCTAAAGGTCGAGCGCTATCAGAAGTTCACCGAAGAGATGGTCGAACTGGTTCTAGAAAATCAAGGTTCTCTCAAGGCTGAACATGGCACTGGGCGCATGATGGCTCCCTTTGTCGAAAGACAATTTGGCGCCGATCTTTACGAGATTATGAAACGAGTAAAGCGGGCATTCGACCCACTCTCCATTCTTAATCCCGGAGTTCTAATCTCTGAAGATTCCCTCGCCCATATTCGAAATATTAAGTTCCACCCAACGATCGAATTGGTTGCAGATAATTGTGTGGAGTGCGGATACTGCGAGCCGGTCTGTCCAAGCAAAGATTTAACAACAACGCCACGTCAACGCATTGTTCTCAGGCGCGCATTGGCTGACGCGACCTCATCCGCCAACTCTCCCCTGATTTCCTCCCTGAAGAAGCAAGCTGAATACGGAGTTGAAGAAAGCTGCGCGGTCGACGGAATGTGCGCCACCTCTTGCCCGCTCGGGATTAATACTGGCTCCCTAGTGACTGAACTTCGTGAGGTCCGCAATCAAGGTGTGGCCGCAGTCGTCGGCGAACAGGCAGCGGAACGATGGAACGTGGTTACCAAATCGGTGGCAACTTTTTTGAATATCGCCCATCACATTCCTGAATCCATCATTGCGCCGATCAATTCAGCGTTGAGAGATCTCGTGGGCCATGAACGCTTACCTCTCTGGCATCGCGGATTACCTAAGGGCGGAAGCGAACGCCAACCGAAGGAAGACGTCTCAGCCGAGTTCGTCCTCTTCTCATCCTGTCTGGAATCCCTCTTTGAATCAGAGACGAACCAGGCTCTGCAATCCCTCGCTAAGAAAGCAGGTGTCGCTTTCAGGATTCCAGAGTCGATCGCAAACTTGTGCTGCGGAACTCCTTGGAAATCCAAGGGCTTGGTAGATGGTTACGCCACCGCCATAGATTCGACGATTAAAGCTTTGCTCGAAGCAAGTGATGGAGGCAAACTTCCGATTGTTTGCGAAAACTCCTCGTGCTCACAGGGCATCCTGGAAGCTATCCGCTCCCGCAAAGAGTTAGGGCTGCGAATTATCGATGCGGTGGATTACGCCGCGGAATACCTACTTCCAAAGTTAGTCGTCAATCAAAAACTTGATTCAGTCGCACTGCATCCAACCTGCTCAAGTACTGCACTTGGGAGCAATAAGAATCTCGAATTGCTCGCACATTCGATCTCACGTGATGTTGTAATCCCAGAGGATTGGGGTTGTTGCGCATTCGCTGGTGATCGCGGCCTCTTGCATCCTGAACTAACGGCAAGTGCCACGCGCGCCGAAGCGCAATCACTGAAAGGTAAGAATTTCGATGCGTACCTTTCCACGAACCTCACATGCGAGATTGGTATGGCAAGAGCTACTGGCAAGAAGTACGAGCACATTCTCTGCAAAGTGGATTCCTTTGCACGTCCTCTAGCCTCGAAATAAGCAGTTACTCTTTTGGTTGATCTTCATTTCTCTCACCGCAGTGAGGGCAGAATTTCCACACTTTAGAGATCCTATGCTCGCACGATGGACAGGTAATAAAATCCGAAGTCATTGTTAATCAAAGCCATTTCGATTCAGGAGTAAGAACCTTCGTATTATTTTCTACTCCGGGATCGCGGAACCTCAATTTTGCCGAAATGACTGGTCGGACTTTTAACTAATTCGTGGAAGATTCCATTCCCATTGGGATCCAACGTGCATCAAGCGACCTAACGAAAGCCAATTGCAAGGTAACTTATAATTCCCGCAGCCAACAGGGAAGAAATGGCTATTTTCACCATGAGATTTTGAAGCTTCCACCAATTGAGTAATTCATTGAAACTTCTCTCAAGCGGATTACTGACGAGTTCTTTCTCTTGTTTTACGCTTCCGCAATTTGGGCAAGGTTTTCCTTGTGGTGCGGGCCATTTGCAATCGCTGCATGTAACTGTAGAAATTCTTTCGCGCCACATCACCTAACTCCAATCACCGACAACTGCTCTTAAAACCGGTTTATCTTTTCCAAAGAGCAACTCCGAGGGCGACGGTTGGGATAATCAAATATACGGAACCAAAACTGTTAAATGCATGAAAAAAATAGAAATATAAAAAGATTAATTCAACGGTGGCAAAGGCAGCTATCTTGCGCGACATCCATGAATCTTAATGAGATCAAGAAGAGATGCGAGGTAAATTCCAAGAATTCTTAATAGAGAGTTCGCGAACAATTACGACAATTAATCCACCAATAATCGATGGAATTATTTTATTAAGATGAAATTCGTTGAGTACAACATAGACAACTGATCCAGCTAATGCAGAGGTACCGATTGTCTCCCGATGCAAAAGCACCGGTTCAGTTTGCGAGAGGACGTCGCGCAACAATCCTCCGGTAACCGCTCCGGTTATTCCTAAAATGACAGCTATCACTGGCGTAACGTGGAATCCGAGTGCGTAATTTGTGCTTGATACGGTCGCAACGGCTAGACCGAAAGTATCAAGGGCAAGTAAGAAGCGACCAACTGGTGGCGAACTCTTACGAACAATGGTGATAACCACGGCCGCTAGGACCGAAAGAAAGAGCCAAGGGTTTAAGACCCAGGCAGGTTGGTGAACTAGAAAGAGATTTCGAAATGTGCCACCGGCGAGGGATGAGACTCCCGCGATCAAGACCATTCCGCCGTAATCCATGCCTTTAGCGGCAGCCACGCGGGCTCCAACTGTTGCAAAGGCGAAGGTGGCGATTAAGTCGCAGATGTTGACGAGAGAAGACCATTCCATGGGTTTCTCTCCAGTCTTAGCGCGGAAGTGGTAGCCCCGAAGGGATTCGAACCCTCGTAGCTGACTTGAGAAGCCAGAGTCCTAGGCCACTAGACGACGGGGCCGCGCTATTTAGTTGTCCATCTTTGGTGCTTTCTCGCTGTGGTGCGGTGGTGCTGGAGTAAAGCTTTTACTGCGCTGGGGTACCAGGACTCGAACCTAGACACGCTGAACCAGAATCAGCAGGGCTGCCAATTACCCCATACCCCAATTACCCGAAACTGCCTGACCTTTTACGGCCAGAGGAGAAGGATAACCTGAAATTCGAGCGCAAGATTACATCAGAGAGCCAGGGCGGCCTTAATCCGATCCAGGCTCTTGGCTGCCCCGAGGAGCTCCATCGACTCGAAGAGAGGCGGTGAAATATGGCTTCCTGTGACGGCAATTCGAACGGCTCCAAAGGCGATACGAGGCTTGAGCCCCAACTCTTCAATCAGGGCAGTCCTTAGAACTCCCTCGATTGAGTCGTGGTTCCATTCGGCGAGGTCGGTCAGGCGATCGAGTGAGACTTCAAGGACCTTCTTGCTCTGCTCATCGACAATCTTGGAAACTGAATCTGCATCGACTGCAAAATCCTGCGTGAACAAGAATTTAAGCATCGGTGGAATCTCAGCCAAGGTGGTGATTCGCTCCTGGATGATTGGTAACGCTTTCTTGACGAGTTCAATCTCATCGTCGCTGCCACTGACTACTTCAGCATTCGTTAAGAATGGAAGAGCCCATCCGAGGAAGGCTTCAGGCGTGAGTGCGCGAATCTTGTCTCCGTTAATCGCTTCAAGTTTCTTCATATCAAAACGGGCAGGACTGGAGTGAACGCGTTCTACAGTGAAGAGCTCGACCAATTCC
>CAIZHC010000058.1 GCA_903932705.1 uncultured Actinomycetes bacterium
CTAAGACCGATAGGCTACGACTTGTTGGCCGAGAGGCCTGCACTGGAGAATTCGCATAGCGGCCGAGTGCGCACGCTTGGAAAGCGTGTAAAGGGCAACCTTTCGAGGGTTCAAATCCCTCATTCTCCGCCAGATTTCATTAAGCGTGGATAACCCTCAAAGCCTAAAATTCTCACTGACAAGATTCCCATAAGTGTGATTATCTGAGGCAAGGGACCCAGCCATGGCAAAGGTTTTTGAAGTGAGCGGAGCCGAACCGATGGTTCGCGAGATTAAGCGCTACAACCTCATTGCTGGTTTTTTTCATCTCTCTCAGATGATTGTTGTCTTACTCCTGGCAAATAACTTCACCTTGCCAATTGTCGCGAGATATATGTCTGGTCCTCCAGGAAGCACTTTTTCGCAACCAGTTACCTTGCTTAACACGCTAGTCGGAATAACTGTAGGAATATTTCTAGGCATCTCTGCCTTCTTCCACTTTTTAGTAGTTACACCAGCTTTCTTCAAACGTTACAGCGCTGGACTACTCGCTCACCGGAACTACTTCCGCTGGGTCGAATACTCGATCAGCTCATCGGTGATGATCGTTCTCATCGCGCAAATTTGTGGAATTTCTGATGCCGCCGCTCTGATTGCAATCTTTGGCGTTAACGCTTCGATGATTCTCTTTGGCTGGCTGCAGGAGAAGTATGAGGAGCCAGGTAGCGGCGGCTGGCTTCCCTTTATCTTTGGGTGCATTGCGGGAATTACCCCTTGGCTGGCCCTAGTCATTTATATCTTCTCAATCGGAGGTGCCAGCAACACCAAGGCACCTGCCTTTGTCTTTGGAATCGTCATCTCGCTATTTCTACTCTTCAACACTTTCGCCGTAGTTCAATTTCTGCAGTACAAGAAGATAGGTAAGTGGTCTGATTACCTTCGTGGAGAGAAGACCTACATAACTCTCTCATTAATCGCGAAATCTGCGCTCGCTTGGCAAATTTTCGCCTCCACTCTGGTCAAATAGGTAGGGTTTTTTGCCCGAACTCAATCTTTACCCGCTTTCAGCCCTAAAATAATCGTCTACCTCTATTTCTGAGGTCACGACTGAAGAGAGTAACCGTGCCAAAAGCTTGGACTGATGATGCGCCGGAACCAATGGTTCTCAAGGAGCACGCCCACCTTCACGATCCTCTCTCTTACAAGATTAAAAAAGCCTTCCTCGGTAAGCCACTTAACCGCCATTCACTTTCGCATCAACGTTTAAGCAAGCGCTTTGCCTTAGGAATTTTATCCTCAGATTGCATCTCCTCTTCTGCATATGGAAGTGAGCAGATTCTGCTCGCACTCTTACCAGCCTTTGGATTAGCGGCATTCCATATTTTGATGCCAATGACAGCTGTAGTGCTAGCTGTGCTCGTCATCGTTACTTTTTCATATCGCGAGGTTGTCCAGGTTTATACAAAATCTGGTGGTGCATATGTTGTGTCGAGAGATAACTTAAATTCAACGCTTGCTCAATTGGCGGCCGTTGCCTTGATGTTGGATTACATCGTTACGGTGGCAATTCAATCTTCCGCTGGTATTGATGCAATCATCTCAACTTTTACAAGTTTGCAACATTACAAATTGATAATGACTGTTGCTGTCATCGTGATCTTGACCTTCGGAAATTTGCGCGGAGTTAAAGAAGCTGGCGCTGCATTCGCACTTCCCACTTATTTCTTCGTCGCATCTCTAGGTGTTGTCTTTGTGATGGGTATCTACCGCAGCATTCGTGGAACTCTGCCTAAGTTTGATCCGACGAGTCTTCATGGCGCAGTTGCGATCGGTCATCCGCAAGGACTCGTTAGTTTTGCCGCCATCTTTATCCTGCTTCGTGCATTTGCAAATGGCGGATCTTCACTCACAGGTCTTGAGGCAATCTCAGATGGTGTTGCACTCTTCAAAACTCCAGAAGGTGTTAACGCTCGCAAAACTTTATTAACCATGAGCGCGATTCTTGGAACCCTTGTCTTTGGAGTTTCTTGGTTTGCTCATGCAACATATGCGACACCTTATGAGACCGGCACGCCAACTGTTATTTCACAGATTGCTAAGGCGACTCTGGGGACTGGCGCATTTGGAAATGTCTTCTTCTATGTAGTTCAAGGCGCAACCATGTTGATCCTCATCACCGGTGCTAACACTGCGTATAGCGGATTTCCATATCTTGTTAATTTCGTGGCAAATGATGGATTCCTCCCTCGTCAATTAACTAAGCGCGGACACCGTTTGGCCTTCTCAAATGGAATTTTACTTTTGGCTTCATGCGCTGTTGCACTCGTGCTTGTCACGGGAGCTTCCGTTAACCACCTCGTCGCCTTTTACGCGCTAGGTGTATTTACCGGATTCACACTCGTTGGTTTTGGAATGGCAAAGCGCGCAAAGACGCAGCGTCAAAAGGGCTGGCACTATAAATGGGCGGTAAACACCGTATCTGGGATTGTTTCTTTCGCCATCATCATCATCTTCGCGGTTGTTAAGTTTGCAGAGGGCGCTTGGGTAATTCTGGTTTTAGCGCCAATTCTGGTTGTGCTTCTGACTCGATTAAATCGCCGCTATCGCCGCGAACAAACTGCTCTTCGTACAGAGATCACGCACGAACGCGCCACAAAGGTTACTCGTCATGATGTAACCGTTCTTGTGGACAATGTTGATCTAGCTACAGTTGGAGCAGTTCGCTACGCCCGTTCTCTCAATCCTCACACGCTTACAGCGCTTCACTTTGTCGTAGATGATCAGCGAGCCAATGAGCTGAAAGATGCTTGGGCGAAGAACCGTGCGCTCAGCGATATTGCTCTCGACCTTATTGATTGCCCGGATCGTCGCCTGCCGAATGCTGCTGTTGAATATGCGATTCGCATGACCGCCGATTCACAAGATGACTTAACACTCTTGCTTCCCCGCCGGTCGTACTCCGGATTACTCGGAACTATTTTGCACGACCGGACGGCTGAAGCAATTGCTGCACCAATCTCACAACTACCCCGAGTTGTTGCAACAATTATTCCTTTTGATGTGGAAAAAATTATTGATGGCGCAGAGCTCAACCATCAACTTGAACATACTTCAGATATTGTGGAGACAGAACATCCAAAGCAACAAACTCGCAGAGTTGAAGATTCTGTAGATGAAGCTTTAGAAACAAGCCACTACGCCGAAGACGTTAAACCAATTGGAACTATTCAATGGCGTCACCGCGCACATATTCAAGGCCATGTCACTGCAATCCGAAATGCACCAGCCAGTGCATCTCCACACGTAGATGTAGAGGTGTGGGATGAGACAGGTGGAATTACTCTGCAATTTATTGGTCGTCGTGAAATCACAGGACTTGGAGTTGGCTCAACTATCTGTGCCGAGGGTATGGTCGGTGAGAACGACGGAAACTTAGTAATTCTCAATCCATCGTATGAAATTATTTTGAAGCAACACTAAGAAATTACGGTGTTGGCGGTGGCGGTGGGATTTGAACCCACGGTCGGTTGCCCGACACACGCTTTCGAGACGTGCTCTTTAGGCCACTCAGACACGCCACCAGGGGTGACGATACGCCTTAACGCTTCGCTTTAAAAAACTCTTGCAAGATGGTGGCGCATTCAACTTCAAGAACTCCCGAAATAACTTCAACTTGATGCAGAGTTCGGGGATCGCGCAATACATCCCACACTGAGCCCACTGCGCCGGCTTTCTCATCCCACGCACCAAAGACCAGAGTTTTAATTCTCGATTGCGCTATTGCTCCGGCGCACATTGCACATGGTTCTAGCGTGACCACCAAGGTGTGATCGTCTAACCGCCAGCTCTCTCTGAGCAATGAGGCTTGCCGTAGTGCAACTATTTCAGCATGTGCTGTTGGATCGCTCTCAGTTTCACGGAGATTATTACCTACTCCAACAACTAAACCATTCGGATTTATGACGAGTGCGCCAACAGGTACTTCGTCAGTCGCCGCAGCTTTTAACGCCAGTGCTAACGCCTGACGCATAAGTAATTCGTAATCAGTCATTAATCACGATCATATAGTTGATCAAATTGTTCGCCGAACCCCAGACGATGTGCCAATGAGGTGATCTGTTCCTCTGGATACATCTCAAGATCATCACTCATAACTTCTAGATCCATGGCATTGATTCCGAAATCCGAGAGAAGATCTATATCTCCACCAGGTTGTGGATCATCATCATCTTCTGGAAAAGGCAGATCGAGGGCATCAATCAAATCAGCTGCGATTTCATATTCAACTGCATAAGTCACATCGCTCAACATCATCTGCATGGTTCTGCCCGTGCTTCGGGCGATAATGAAAAACTCTTCATCGATTGCAATTAGCGCGATAGAACCGGCCTCACCCTGTTGTGCTTTGAGTTGATCCATGATTGAACCAAGGTCCCGCGTAATGGTTAAGCGTGAGGCACGCCATAAATCGTCTTCGCGCCAAGCGAGTATGCCGAAATCATCGGCGTTGTGATCTGCTTGGCTGCTCATGCCTGCATCGTTCCACCGTTTGGGACAGGCGACAAGGTTGACTTACGCGGGTAAAGTCGGCGATGTGAAAGTTCATGTGGCACAACATCCGCTCATCACC
>CAIZHC010000059.1 GCA_903932705.1 uncultured Actinomycetes bacterium
CGTGGGGCTCCCTAGAGGTTGAGCAGGACTTCCTTAGTCCAGGACAGGGTTGAAGTATCGCCTACCGACCCATTTTCTAGCCAATTTGGGGCTGCGTTACGGGCCACCAGGACGCTCTTCGTTGCCGCTTTTATCAAGGTGCCGGGGTAGAGACGCGTGAGGCGCAACTGAGCGGATTCGGGAAGGTTGAGAGGGGCTACCTTGAGGAATTTGCCCTGCCAAACTACCTCAGTCAATCCCTTCGCCTTTGCCAGGGTGCGGATGCGAGCCACCTCAATCAGGCTTTGGGCTGGCTCAGGGAGTTCTCCGAAACGATCCACCAACTCCTCGACAATCGCGTTTAAACCTGCATCATCGCTGCAATCAGCCATTCTGCGATAGAGATCAAGACGTAGTCGTTCAGAGGGTACGTACTCCACCGGCAGATGTGCCGTGATGGGTAACTCGACCTTGCACTCTTTGATTCGTGGATTCACATCAACATAGCCAACCTTGAAATCTTCCACAGCCTCACCGACCATGCGCATGTAGAGATCAAATCCCACCTCAGCGATATGTCCAGATTGCTCGCCACCCAACATATTTCCAGCGCCACGAATTTCCAGATCTTTGAGAGCAACCTGCATTCCAGAACCGAGATCAGTATTAGTAGCAATTGTTGTTAAACGATCGTGCGCAACCTCAGTCAACGGTTTATCAGGTGAGTAGAGGAAGTAGGAGTACGCGCGCTCGCGGCCACGACCAACCCGACCACGTAACTGGTGAAGTTGAGAGAGTCCAAAGGCATCGGCGCGATCCACGATTAAGGTATTTGCATTGGGGATATCTATGCCACTCTCAATAATTGTGGTGCAGACAAGTATGTCGAAATCTCGCTGCCAGAATCCAAGGATTACCTCTTCAAGTTCGCGCTCGCTCATCTGTCCATGCGCAATCCGTACTCGGGCTTCTGGGACTAATTCCTTCAATCGCAATGCAACTCGGTCGATGCTTTCCACCCTGTTATGCAGGAAGAAGATCTGACCATCGCGAAGTAATTCGCGATGAATGGCAGCGGTGACTTGTCTCTCGTCATACGGGCCAACATAAGTCAATACTGGGTGGCGCTCCTCAGGAGGAGTTGTGATGTTAGACATTTCGCGAATTCCAGTAATCGCCATCTCAAGTGTTCTAGGAATTGGCGTGGCTGACATGGATAAGACATCGATATTTGTACGGGCTTTCTTCAGCTCCTCTTTATGTTCAACGCCGAATCGTTGTTCCTCATCAACAATTACCAATCCGAGATCCCTAAAGACCACATCCTTGGAGAGAAGGCGATGGGTGCCAATGACAATATCGATACTGCCAGAAGCAAGTGAATCGATAATCTCCTTAGATTCTTTTGCAGTGTTAAATCTAGAGAGCCCTGCAATACGAACTGGGAATCCCGCATACCTTTCTGTAAATGTCTTTAAGTGTTGTTGCACCAAGAGAGTGGTCGGTACAAGAACTGCTACCTGCTTCGCATCTTGAACTGCTTTGAATGCGGCACGAATAGCAATCTCTGTCTTTCCATACCCAACATCACCGCAGACAACTCTGTCCATGGGATGGCTACGCTCCATATCTCGCTTAACCTCTTCGATGGTAGAGAGTTGATCAATTGTCTCGACGTAAGGGAATGCCGCCTCTAACTCACGCTGCCATGAAGTATCTGGTGAGAATGCAAAGCCAGGCGCGCTCATTCTTGCCGCGTAGAGCTGGATCAATTCAGCCGCAATCTGCTTTACCGCTTTACGGGCTTTGCGCTTGGTGTTCTGCCAATCCGCTCCACCAATTCGATGCATTGTTGGCGCCTCACCGCCTACATACTTTGTGACCTGCTCCAAGGTGTCGGTAGGCACAAAGAGTCGATCTCCTGGTTGGCCCCTTTTGGATGCGGCATATTCGATTACTAAATATTCGCGAGAGACGTTAGCAACGGTTCGTGCAACAAGTTCTATATATCGACCCACGCCATGCTGTTCATGCACTACGTAATCCCCGGGCTTAAGCTCGAGCGGATCAATAGCCTTCTTGCGCCTGGAAGGCATACGGGCTTGATCCTTATTTGAGCTTCGAACTCCGGTTATATCTTTCTCGGTAATCAAGGCAGCTTTAAATTGGTGCGAGATAAAACCATGCTCGATAGGCGTGGCTAATACGTAGATAGCATCGCGTGTGAGAGCCGATGAAATATTCTTGAGCAGGCGAACCGGCAATCCTGATTGCTGAAAGAGTTTTGCATATCGCTCCACGATTCCAGGTCCAGCCGCTGTGAAGATGAGTAAGTAATTCTCCGTGAGCCACTCTTGTAAATCGGCGACCAATCCCTCGGTCTTGCCTCGATATTCAGGAATAGCTAGGAGCGGAATCTGTTCTTCATCTTCGGAGATCTCACTTGCATATGGATCTATTGAACTCCAATTGAGCGCTCGATCGCGCAATTGCTCCAAGGTGAAATATCCGCCACCTGCTAGTTCCGCCGTTAAATTAATGGGTGCAGGTGCGCCAAGTGCCGCATTGGACCAGGAGGCATCTAGAAATTCATTATTTGTAGCGACGAGATCCAGCGCGCGGGAACGAACCCGTGGTTCATCAATGAGAACGATCTGAAATTGAGGTGGGAGTATTTCGACCAGCGAGGTGAGATCTTGGCGAAGTAGACCCTGCAAAGACTCCATTCCATCTACATAAATACCTTGACCTAATTTGGTCGTGATCTCTGAAACTTCTGGATATGCCGCGGTCAGGTAGCGAGCGCGCTCTTGAATCACCTGCGTTAGTAATATTTCGCGACAAGGATAAATTGTGATTGCACCCGTTACAGGTTCAAAAGTTCTCTGATCGGCAACTGTAAACCAAGCAAGTTCTTCAATCTCATCGCCAAAGAAATCAATACGGATTGGATGATCTTGATCTGGCAGAAAGAGATCAAGGATTCCGCCTCGAACTGCGAAATCTCCGCGTCGCTCGACCAAATCAGTTCGCAGATATCCAAGAAGGACGAGATGGGTGATCAACTTCTCCATCGCTATTTCAGAATCAATCTCCAATGAGATGAGCGGAATCTCAAGTGGTGCAATCGGTTGAATTAAGGCACGTACAGAGGTGACGATGATTCTGGCGCTCTCCAACGAGTTCAGCACCTTTATCCGAGCTGCAACGGTGTCATTCTTAGGGCTTAACTTCTCGTGAGGCAGAGTCTCCCAAGGCGGAAGCTCAAAGATTGCCCCCGGCCCAAGATAGGTCTCAAGCTCATCCCTTAAATCCGCAGCTCTACGCGATGAGGCGGTGACGACGAGCAAGGGAGAATTCTGACTGCGGGCGGCCAAGAGAAGACCGGTACTCGCAACAGGTGCCGCCAGATGCGCGGCAGATTGATCTATCTCAATCTCTGAGAAGGCACGCAGCAATGCGCTCATGACCCCCCTCTCCACGCCAAAAGCCCCCGATTTCCTAGGAGACGGGGGTAATGAATTACGGCAATTCTAACCCGCTGGGGATGGGATGATTTACCCCTGATTTAAGCGATTCGAGCCCCCACTGACGCGGGTAGCAACGCAACCCTTCTTTTCGCGGAGGTAACGCGAGTATGAGCAACAAGGCCGCTGATTCAAATTCGTACATCGCGCGCGATGACCAAGCGCTCCGTACTGATGTTCGAAAACTCGGTGAGTTACTCGGAGAGACCCTGGTTCGTCAGGAAGGCCCAGAGCTACTTGATCTCGTGGAGTCAGTTCGTAAGGCGGTTCGTGAAGGTGGCGGGGAAGAGATCCTCTCTGAACTTTCGGTAGACGATAGCGTCCAACTCGTTCGCGCATTTAGTACTTACTTTCATCTCGCTAACGTTGCTGAACAAGTTCACCGCGCGCGGGTATTGCACGATGAGCGAGAAGAGAGCGGTTCATGGATATCTCGCGCGGTAGATCGGATTGAAGAGGTTCAAGCGAGCTCACATGAATTCACTCAAGAAGATTTACAAAGTTGGATGGATGAATTTTCAGTTCGCCCTGTCTTTACAGCTCACCCCACTGAAGCTGCACGCCGAAGTGTTCTGAGCAAGTTAGGAACTATCGCTGATCTCCTCGATGACAAGAAGGATTCAATTCGCGAACGCCGGTTGGCAGAAACCGTCGACCTGCTCTGGCAGACAGATGAGCTTCGCCTTGGCCGCCCAGAACCTCTCGATGAAGCGGTAAATGCGCTCTACTATCTAGATGACTTATTTGCGATGACAATTCCAGAAGTACTTGATGATTTTGCGCGTGAGCTCTCACGTCTTGGGGTAAATATTGCGCCAACTGCGAGACCGCTCTCCTTTGGTACCTGGATTGGTGGCGATCGCGACGGTAATCCAAATATCACTGCGAACATCACGCGAGATGCAATCACCTTACAAATCGGTCACTTCATCCGTGCGCTCCTGGGTGCGCTCGATCCCTTACGCCAAGCTCTCTCTGTATCAACACGTATCGCAGGTGCTTCTCAAGAACTTCAAGATTCAGTAGCCCGTGATCTCGATAACCTCCCAGAGATTGAGGCACGCTTCCGTCGCCTCAATGTTGAAGAGCCATATCGTCTTAAGGCAACGGCTATACGCCACAGATTGATCTTGACGCAACGTCGCCATGCTGCTGGTGCTGCCCACCAACACGGACGTGACTATGACAATACGGCGGAATTGCTCGCAGATCTCATCTTGATGCGCGACTCACTCTTAGCTCACAAGGGCGAACTTATTGCTCATGGCTTGCTCGAGCGCTTAATCCGCACGGTTGCAACATTTGGTCTCACTCACGCAACCATGGATGTGCGCGAGCACTCTGATGCGCATCACCATGCGCTGGCTGAACTTGCAGCTCATCCAGATTCGATAGATGCACTCGCAACAAATACCATCGAAACATTTAGAGCAATCGATGATCTCATCGCAAAATTTGGTCCTGAAGTTATAGAGACCTACATCATCTCCATGACCAAATCGCACAAGGATGTA
>CAIZHC010000060.1 GCA_903932705.1 uncultured Actinomycetes bacterium
CGATCATCCCGTTAAAGGTTTTGTAAGCATTGCAGGTGGTAAATACACCACTTATCGTGTGATGGCCGCCGATGCGGTTGATGCAGCGGTGAAGGATCTAGATAAAGCAGCTCCAAAGTCTTCAACGAAATCTATCGCGCTTATTGGTGCAGCTGGATACTCAACCTTGATGAAGCAGATTGCTTCATTGGCTCAGAGTTACTCTGTATCGACTGCATGCGTCGAAAGAATACTTAATCGTTATGGATCTTTAGTGAGTGATATCTTCCAGATGATTGCTAAAGATGCATCCCTTGCAGAAGAAATTCTTCCAGGAGCGGGCTACCTAAAGGCGGAAGCGCTTTATGCCGTCTCGCACGAAGGCGCCAGAACTCTGGTCGATGTCTTGGCTCGCCGGTTGCGTCTGGCTATGGAAACCTCAGATCACGGAGTAAGTGTTGCGCAAGAAATTGCTGAACTTATCGCTCCAACCTTGGAGTGGAAGAAGGCTGATATTAAGCGCGAAGTTGCTGCCTTCGAGAAGTATGTCACTTCTGAGATGGCTGCAATTTAATGACAATTATGTGGGTGCCACCCACTGATGAAGAGATTGCTGAATTACTTAGCAAAGCCAAGACCGTTGCAATTGTCGGAGCATCTGATAATCCAGAGCGCCCGGTTTATGGAGTATCACAATGGCTTCTAGATAACTCGCACTTTGATCTCTACTTTGTAAACCCTCGACTGCAAACTCTCTTTGGCCACAAGGTTTATCCATCTATCGCGGATATTCCTGAGTGGGTAGATATTGTGGATGTCTTTCGCAATGTCGCAGATATCCCAGCTGTTCTGGATGAATCAATTGCTGTGAAGGCGAAGTCAATGTGGTTGCAACTTGGTTTAAAAGATGATCTCTCGGCGAATAGAGCGGTAAAAAATGGATTGCAGGTGGTTCAGAACCGCTGCATCAAGATTGATTACAACTCACTTCTTCTCAAGAACTAGCGCGACGGAATTAATGCACCAACGCTGATCGGTTGGTACTTCATACCCTTCACCTTCAAATACGTGACCAAGGTGCGAACCACAGTTAGCGCAGCGGACTTCAGTTCTAATTCTCGGCGCGAGAGAAGCATCTTCAATGAGAAGAACAGCATCATCTTTGGTTGGAGCGTAGAACGATGGCCAACCGCATCCGGAATGAAACTTGGTCTCGCTGCGAAAGAGTTCATTTCCGCAAGCTTTGCAGCGGTAGCTACCTTCAACATCAGAATCGTTGTATTCACCGGTAAAGGGGCGCTCAGTAGCAGCATTGCGAAGCACATCGTACGAGAGTGGATCTAGCCGTTCTATCAGCTCCTGCTCATCAATATTTGCTGGGAACTCGGGAAGATTGTGATCGCTCATATGCGAAAGATTACTAGGCAATGCGAGTCAATGAGACAGTGACCTCTGTCTTGCGACTTCGCCCACCGCTGAATATTCCTTTGAGTGGTGAGACATCGTGGTAATCCCGACCTCGTGCAACCAAGACGTGATCTTCGGCAACAGGATTTCCATTTGTTGGGTCAAAAGGCAACCAATGACCAACCCATGCCTCAACCCATGAGTGAGATTCACCCAGCACTTCTTCACCGACCTCACCTGAACCGTTGTAGAGATAACCCGAGACATATCGAGCCGGAATTCCTGCCGAGCGCAGAATAGAGAGGGTGGCATGGGTGAAGTCTTGGCAGACTCCGGCACCTTTCTCCCATGCCTCACTCGCTGGGGAGTAAACGCTGGTAGTCCCAGGGGCGTATTTAATCTGCTCGCGCATGGCTGAGTTGAGAAAATGGATTGCATCAAGAGGAGTTGGCAAAGCCCTGAGATCAAAGCGCGCTTCTATTGGATCCACCAGTTCAGAGTGGATGAGGTATTCCAAAAGTTCGTCAGTGAGTACTTGATCGGTTAAATCTGCCCACGATGCGTTCAGGTTTCCTTCCGCCGGCCCCTTTGTTTCAACTAATGATTGCGAGACGATCTCTAAATATGTGTGAGGAGTCTGCACATCAAAGGCGCGAACTTCTGTGCCGAAGTAATCTTGATAGTTGTAGACAGTGGAAAATGGGTTAATTTTTAATTCATGACTAATCACAAATTGATCGGCTGTGTTAAGTGGAGTCATTCGAGCTTCGTTAAAGGATGCTGAAACCTCTGACTCATATTGAAAACTCGTGGAGTGAGTAACCCTCATTCGCCAGGCCATTAATTACTCCACACTATCGAGCCAACAGGTCTAAAGAATCTCAAGCCAATTCCCTCTGTTGCTTGTCGCACAGCTTCGCTCACCTGATTGATATTTCGCTCAATCTCATTGGGGTCATCGTTGATGTATCTAATCTGACTTTCTAACATTCCAATTGGGCGCATGATGTCATCCACGCGCAACTGCGTCATGGTTGCAATCTCATCCATCTCAACTCGAGCCCTCTTCGCACACTCGACGATGGAGCGTGGGAAAGTATCTGATTGAACTAAGAAGCGACGAACGCTCTCAGAGGTGAGTGGAGTTCTCTCTCGAAGGTACGTTGTCAGAGCCCCAACCGAGCGCAAGGTAGTTGCAGGACCTTGATCTCGCCATTCATTTTCAAGCTTGAGAGCGAGCAAGCGACTCATTAAATCCATGCGTTCAAGTGAGCGACCGAGCGTAAAGAAATGGGCGGATTCATCTTCAGGTGCCAGCCATTCAAATATGCCGTTGGTTACTGCTAAACGATCCAAGATTGTTTGCAGAGAACGACCAGGGGCGGTGAAGCTGAACTCCTCAGTGATTGCATTGAGGTGATTTACTGATTGATAGAAATCGCTCGGGAGAATGTCTCGAATAAGTCTGGCGTTGGATCTGGCGCTATGAATTGATCCAAGCAGAGTGCCGGGATTCAATGGTTCCCCGTAAGCCAATTCAACAAGTTCGCGAGCGGTCTTGGGTGTTCCTTCCAGCCCCAGGCCGTGGCTGATCAATGTGCAGCCGCGCTTTACATGCGTGCGATTATCTTGAACAAGAAGTTGATTGAACTCGACAAGCAACCTGCTCATACCCTCAGCACGCTCTAGATACCTGCCCAGCCAGAAAGAGGATTCTGCGAGTCGACTAAGCATTGTTCTCTCCAATCTGCTGCTGCTGTTCTTCCTGTTGCTGCATGCGGGTAACCGGAAGGACATCTGGTCCCACTGTCGGAGGAATTACTTCGTTGTTCAGTGGGTCAATGATTGGAACCTCGGTTAATTCCGGGTACGACTGAGTATCGCTCTCACTTGAAGTGAGCACCCAGGTGTCTTTGCTACCGCCACCTTGACTGGAATTAACAACAACATTTCCTTCAACAAGTGCGACTCGTGTTAAGCCACCAGGCAGAACCCAAATATCTTTTCCATCATTGACCGCGAAGGGCCGAAAATCAATATGGCGGGATGCGATTGTCCCGTCTTCCACCACCGTTGGGCATGTCGAGAGTGCAATTAAGGGTTGGGCGATCCAATTGCGAGGATTCTTTAAGATCTCAGTAGCAACAACTTTCAATTCCGCGGAAGTTGCTCGCGGACCAATCGTGATTCCATATCCTCCTGAACCAGCAACTGGCTTTACAACCAAACTTCCTAAATTGTTCATGACAAAATCTAAATCTTCTTGCGCCTGCAGGTCGTAGGTGTCTACATTCGGAATTATTGGCTTTTCATTGAGGTAGTACTCAATGAGTTTTGGAACGTATGGATAGAGCGCCTTGTCATCCGCGACTCCATTTCCGACTCCATTTGCAATCGTCACATTATTTGAGCGGGCGGCATTAATAACTCCTGGGATTCCAAGAACGCTATCTGGTTTAAAATGGATTGGGTCGAGGAAGTCATCGTCAATTCTTCGGTAGATCACATCAACTTGCTCGGAACCCTTTGTTGTCCTCATAAAGACTTGATTGTTCTTGCAGTAGAGATCTCTTCCTTCGACTAACTCCACGCCCATACGCCTAGCTAAGAAGGCGTGTTCAAAGTGGGCAGAGTTATGGACGCCTGGGGTCAGGACCACCACATTGGGTTGGGCCTTCTTGTCAGGTGCTGCAGCAACAAGTGCAGCCAACAATCGCTCTGGATATTCATCAACGCTACGAATTGAGTAGTCGTTAAAGAGTTCTGGAACAACGTGCGCCATCGTGCGGCGATTTTCTAAGACATAACTTACGCCTGATGGGGATCTCAAATTATCTTCTAATACGCGAAGCACACCTGCCTGGTCCCGCACAATATCGATTCCAGAAACATGGATGCGGACTCC
>CAIZHC010000061.1 GCA_903932705.1 uncultured Actinomycetes bacterium
ATGCGGTGGAACATACATTCACGCTGCACGGTCTACCAACATCTACCCAAGATCCACTCTTTGTAAATGTTCCTCTCCCTGTGAATACAGATGAAGAGATGAAGGCCTACAACGACGATCCAACAAAACTTCCAGTTGGTCACAAAGTGACATTCTCATTCCTGACCAAGGGAGCCGGACACTACGTATGGAATTGCGAATATCCATGTGGTGACTCGACCTACCAAAAGTTTGGTGCGGTAATGGGCGTTCTTGGATTTATGAGCGGAAAGGTAACGGTCGCCTAATGTCAGATCATGACCAAGAAGTTTTGCCGCCAACACCAGGAGCCCGCGTTGGTAAATTCTTAGGAAGAAGTGATGTTCGTCAGACCTTCATCCTGGGACTTCTCTACACAATTGTCTTTGTTGTACTTGGGCGCTGGATTTATCCGCATTGGATGCCTCGCGTACTGAGCAAGCAAATGCAGGCAAATGAAGACATCATGATCTGGTTCACTGTGATCTCAGCACCGATCGCCGGTGTTGTACTCGCAATCGCAACCAAATCATTTATGAATATGCACCGCGGAGATACACCTCCGGAGGAAGGCATTGCTATTCGCACAAATACTCCAGTGGTAATTGTGTGGACGGCAACTTCAGTCCTCTTCTGCATCGTTGCGATTGTTTGGGGACTCGTTGCACTCAACACTGAATCAATCGCAGCTGCGACTGATGCTCCTAAATCAATTGTCGTAGATGTGACGGGTTCACAGTGGGCTTGGTCCTTCTACTACCCAGCGCAGAACATTCACACTCACACGCTCAATCTTCCAGTTAACCAACCAGTGACATTCAATGTCACTTCAGATGATGTCAACCACTCATTCTGGCCGGTTCAACTCGGAGTCAAGATTGATGCGAACCGTTTAGTTACCACAGTTGCTCATGCTGATCCAACTGCTACCGGCCCACTTGATGTTAAGTGCGCAGAGCTTTGCGGTCTGTATCACGCATATATGGAAACCGATGGCGCAATACAAACTCCGGCTGACTTCAGTAGCTGGGTCTCATCTATTCAAGCAACAGGAGGCGTTCAAGAATGACAACCCTTTCACACGCACCTGCATCTTCTCGTCCAGTTCCTAATCCACAGAAGAGTTTGATCACCAAACTCAATATGGGTACCGGCATGGTGCTCGGCATTATTTTTTGCTGGGGAACCTATTACGGTATGAAGGCCGGTCGCGATATGACCGACTCTCACAATGTAAACAAAGTTCTATTAATGTCGATGTTCGCATGGAGCGTCGGATTTCTCATTGGTATTGGTGCTTTCATTGGGCCATTCCGCTGGTTGATCGGAAAAGATTTAACTGATGAAGAGCAGCTTTATCTGGCAGGAGATGGCCAAGGCATATCGCGTTACTTCAAGTATTGCACCGACCACAAAGTAGTCGGCATTCAATATTTAGTAGGCGTGATGGCGCTTCTCGGAGTCGGCGGAACAATGGCGATGATGATTCGTACGAATTTGGCCACGCCAGGTTCGCACTTTGTTACGCCTGTTGTTTATAACTCACTCGTTGGACTTCATGGAATAACAATGATTATTGCGATGATCATTGTTGCGACAGGTCCTTTCGGCAACTACATCATGCCAATCATGATTGGCGCTGCCGATATGGCCTTCCCTCGCCTCAACGCACTGAGCTGGTGGGTACTTTTCACCGCAGTTCCAGTTCTTTGTAGTGCTTGGTTCCTCGGTGGCATTCCAACTGGCTGGACCGCTTATGCACCTCTTAGCGATCAAGCTGGACCTGGAATGAACGCCTTCGTGGCCACCATCATTATCTTCGCCTTCTCCACAGCAATCGCGGGTATGAACATCACCACCACCGTAGTTGCGATGCGCGCTAAGGGAATGAAGTGGAACCGTGTTCCTATCTTCGTAATCGGCGCGACAATCTCAGTTGCTCTTGCTATCCCAGCCTTCCCAACCTTCATGGTTGCGATGATTCAAACAGCGATGGATCGCACAATTGCAACAAGTTTCTATGATGCAAATCTCGGTGGTAGCGGATGGCTCTACGCCAACCTCTTCTGGATCATGGGACACCCTGAGGTCTACGTGATTTTGATTCCGGGTGTTGCTGCGCTTATGGAAATTGCTCCTGTCTTCGTTCGTAAGCCGCTCTTCTCTTACAACGCTGCTATCGCTGGCTTTGCAGGAATCGCGGGCTTGTCCATACTCGTATGGGCTCACCATATGTATATGGCCGGTTGGATGCCTTCACTTAACGGTCCATTCATGGTCACCACTGAGTTCATCTCGGTTCCAACTGGACTGCTCTTCCTAGTTCTGATCGGCACAATGTGGCGAGGTCGACCTTGGATGAAACTTCCGATGCTCTCGGTCTATGCATTTATCTGGGATTTCTTAATCGGTGGAATCACCGGTATCTATCTCTCAGATGTCCCTGCTGACAACTACCTCCATGGCTCTATGTATGTAACTGCGCACTTCCATTACACGCTGATGGGCGCAGCGCTCACCGGTGCTATCGGTGGCCTTGCGTACTGGTTTCCTAAGATGACAGGTCGCATGCTCAATGAACGCGGCGGTTACATCTCGTTCTGGTTTGTCCAGATTGGATTTAACGTCCTCTTCCTTGGAATGTTTATCGCTGGAGCTACTGGTCAACCTCGACGTGTTGCCGACTATGCGCACCTCTTTGCCCACGCAAATCTCATAAGCACAATGGGTGCATACAGCGTGGGACTCGGAATGATCATTCTTCTCTGGGCGATCATTCATTCATGGCGCAGTGGAAAAATTGCTCCAATGAATCCATGGGGAGCTAAGACCCTCGAGTGGACAGTTCCTTACCCAGTCCCACTCGTTAACTTCGATACCCCACCTGTTGTAACCAGTGATCCATATGGCTATGGAAGGAGCGCAAAGTAAATGGCGCATGACACCGAGTTTCACGTTCATCACGATTCACCAGAAGCTGTTGGTCGTCGTGAGCGCCTAGGCGTTCGCCTTCTCATCGTTGCTGATGGTGCATTCCTCTTCGGAATGATCTTCTCGTGGTTCTACCTACGAAACCTCAACACGAACCAGGCATGGCTTCCTAAGGGAGTTCACTCCTTTAGCACCGCCTCTGGTTGGGTTGCTGCCGCAGGTTTAATCGTCGCAGGAATCGCGCATCGCATTGGTGAATACAACAAGGCGGTGCGTAATGCGACCGCCCTCATCGCCCTCGTGGCCTTGCTAGTGGGCGGCTATTACCAGTGGCACCAGATGGCTCACATGCCATTTGTGGCTCAAGATGCAGATGGTCGTCCATTCTTCAATGGCGCCTATGCATCTAACTGGGTACTCGTAGCAGGCGCAAATATGTTCCACTACCTAATTGGAGCATTTGTTGCATTGGGCTTGGTCTTGCGAGGCTATCGCACAAAGCTTGATCCAACCCTTGAAGAGTGGCGTCAACGCACAGCAGGTTCATGGTTTACCTGGATTGCAGTTTCAGGAATTCTCTGCGCGCTTGCGACTTCATTCAAATAAGCAGAAAGTAGTTAAGAAAGGCCCTGCGAGAAGATTCTTGCAGGGCCTTTCTGCTGGAAATTTCAGGTAATCTATGACCAGATGAAGAAGGAGTAATAACATGGCAAATAAAGAACAGAAGAGCAACGCGAACACTAAGAAAGAGCCAAAGCTCTCCCTTAAAGAGAAGCGTCTGCAGAAGCAAGAGAAGAAGTCGAAGAAAGACTAATCTTCTAGATTTCATGGAGAAGGTAAGCCGCCAGTTATATGGATGGCTTGCCTTCTTCGCTTTTTTCGGCCTGACACTCTCCCTCATACTTACTGCATTTAATATTGATCCCGTCTTTATAAAGGATCAGACGCTCTTTCATCAAGATACGGCGCCGGTAAGAATCGTCGGCTTCTTTAGCTACTTCACAATCTGGTCAAATATCGTGGTTGGCATTTTGGGAATCTGCATTTGGAGGGATAAAACCAATTTCAAATCGTTCAAAAATTTCTTCGCCACTGGCCTAATCATGATCACGGTGACAGGGTTGGTTTACAACACCGTGCTTCTCCCTGTCTTTCCGCCTAAGGGTTGGTACTGGCTCACCTCCACCATCATGCATCTGGTTGTGCCGGTTATGTACAACTATCTTTGGATCACCATGGGACCTCGAGGAGTTATAGCCACCAAGAACACCTTGGCGATACTTCAGATTCCGATTATCTATCTCGCGTACACAACTCTGCACGGTCTCGCCATCCAACAATGGCCTTACAAATTCTTAGATTTAACCTCAGAAGGATTTCTCATCTGGCTCATCGGGGTGGCCATCATTTTCGGTTTTGGGATTGTGCTTATCGGGCTCTACTCAAAGTTAGATAAAAAGCAGAAAATATAGATCTATAGAAGGTCAGGATCAATCTTGGTCTGCTCTTTAATCTTCGATAAATCTGCGCTGGCGCTCTTCGCAATATTCTGAGTGTCCTTAGCAATATCTTCAAGATGGTTTGCAATGAAGGTCTTTGGATTGAGATCTTGGATATCCATATTGGCGTACTCAGGTCCAAGTTGGCTCTTAAATTCAGTCATGGCCTCGCGGCTTAAACCGCGCATTCTCTGGATGAATTTAGCGGCATCAACTGCGAACTTAGGCAATCGATCGGGACCGATGAGCACAGCCGCCAGAATTGCGAGCGTAAGTAACTTCTCAAAGCCGATACCGAACATACTTCAACGATACCGCCAGGTGTATAGTTAGGCAACGTGCATTTCTTAAGTAACCCCCTCTCCGGCCAAACACACGATCTCACATATGACGATGTGTTCATGGTTCCGAATTACACCCAAGTTGCTAGCCGCATGGACGTGGATTTATCCACCGATGATGGCACTGGCACAACGCTTCCTATCGTTGTTGCAAATATGACAGCTATTGCAGGTCGTCGTATGGCAGAAACCGTAGCTAGGCGTGGAGGACTTGTAGTAATTCCACAAGATATCCCCCTAGAGATCATCGCTGATGTAATTGCCTGGGTTAAAACTCGTCATACTGTCTTTGAAACACCTGCAACTCTTGAGGGCACTGAGACAGCTGCAAGTGCACTCGATCTCATTACAAAGCGGGCCCACGGAGTTCTCGTTGTGGTCGACAAAACCAAACCTGTTGGCGTAATCACCCAGAGCGATTTGGAGAGAGTGGATCGTTTCACTCAGCTTCGCCAGATCATGCATACGGATTTTACGACTCTGCCAGATTCTGTTGAACCACGGGCTGCATTTGAGGCGCTTGAAGAGAGTCGCCGCGAATTTGCTGCTATTACAAATAGCCATGGCGATCTAGTAGGAATTCTCACAAAGGCTGGTGCTCTTCGCGCTACCTTGTATCGCCCAGCACTTGATTCAAATAACCATCTTCGCGTTGCAACTGCTGTCGGAATTAACGGTGATGTGGCTGGCAAAGCAAAGGCGCTCTTGGCTGCAGGCTCAGATTGTTTAGTCATTGATACCGCTCACGGACACCAAGCAAAGATGATTGAAGCGATCAAGGCGGTAAAGGCTCTCGATCCTGGAGTTCCAATCGTTGCTGGAAATATTGTTACCGCACAAGGCACCAAAGATTTGATTGAAGCTGGCGCAG
>CAIZHC010000062.1 GCA_903932705.1 uncultured Actinomycetes bacterium
CTCTCGTACTGCGCATCGCTCCGTCCTGAGCGCACTCGTGCTCGCCGACCTGACACCAATCTGGATGTCTCCTGATATCGATCCCACAACCGGCTTTCCTATGGGAATTGGCTTGGCGGAAGTGGAGCGTGCGCTCTCCGAGGATCCCATCGCCATCCTTCTCACTGAACCTGGCTACCTCGGAACGATGTCAGATCTCGAACCGCTGATCAAAGCAGCTCATGCCAAATCAGTTCCGGTCATCATCGACGCCGCGTGGGGCGGCCACTTTGGATTTAGCAAAGATTTACCGAAGCACTGCCTGCAACTAGGAGCAGATGCACTCATCACCAGCATTCACAAGGCGCTACCTGGTTACAGCGCCTCAGCGCTCTTGCTCGCGCAAGGAAAGTTCCTCAACTTGGCTCGCGTTGAGCAGAGCTTTGAGACAACTCACACAACATCTCCAGCCGGAGCTCCGCTCGCATCCATTGATGGCGTGCGTGCGCTCTTGCAACTTCGCGGGGCAGATCTCCTCGCAGATCTCCTTGCACACGTGAACGAATTCAAGGCGCGCGTGCAATCTAACTTCGATATTCCTATCTTCTTAAACACCTCAGATTTCCCAGTTGGTCGCTTTGATCCAGTCAAGATTGTGCTCCGTGCCAATCAGCTAGGTACCAGCGGCGTTGCGATTGAAAATGCACTTCTTGAATTTGGAATTCGCGTTGAGATGGCCGATAACGACACCATGGTCTTCTTGGCAACGCTCGCAGATAGTGAAGATGATTTCGATCTTCTGGGAGATCGATTAATACCGATTCTCAAAAAATTGCAGAGCGCTCCACGGGAGTCTGCCACCGCTCTAAGTTGGTCGGTAGTTCCTTTAGTGGGCACGAGCATGCGAAGCGCCTACTTCGCAAATACCGTGATGGTTAAGGCAGGGGATGCTGTTGGACGAATCAGTGCAGATCTGATTGCTCCATACCCTCCAGGAGTTGCAGTTGTCGCACCTGGAGAAGTTTTAACCGAGCAAATTGTGGAAGGTTTGGCAGCATCAAAGGCGGCTGGAGTGCGTATTGCTTACGCTACAGACTCTTCGCTCGCTACCTATCGCGTTATTTTATAAGGCTCTTATAGAGCGCGACTGTCTCTTGCGCGATTGTGTCCCAGCTGAATTGATCAATCGCACGCACACGTCCTGCTTCACCGTACTTGCGTAATAAATCCGGATCAGACATAAGAGCATTGATCTTTGCGGTAAATGCCGCCTCAAACTCTGCCGCATTTCCGGAGTAATGAATAAGTTCGCCGGTGGCTCCATCAGCAACAACTTCTGGAATGCCACCGACATCACTTGCCAGTACTGCCGTCTCACATGCCATGGCTTCTAAATTAACAATTCCAAGTGGCTCGTAAATTGATGGACATACGAAGAGATCTGCACCCGAGAGCAGCGCGATGACATCTGCTTGCGGCGCCATCTTGCTAATCCAAATTACATTGCTGCGCGTTGCTTGCAACTCTTCAATCGCCGCTTGTACTTCTGCTCCAATGCCGGGTTCATCAGGACTTCCAGCACAGAGAACTAATCCGTATTGCGGATCAACTTCTTTCCAGGCTTTGAGAAGATGGGCTAACCCTTTTTGGCGAGTGATGCGTCCGACGAAAATCGCATAAGGGCCTTTGATGCCAAGTGAATCCAGCAGCTCGGGATTTGATTGAGGCTGATAAGTCTCGGTATCAATCCCGTTGAGAATCGCATGAACTTTGGCGGGATCTAGCGATGGATATGCCTTGAGAACATCGCGGCGCATTCCCTGCGAGACAGCGATGATTGCATCAGCAGACTCATAGGCGGTCTTCTCTGCCCAGGAGGAAATTCGATAACCACCACCGATCTGCTCCTCTTTCCAAGGGCGATCTGGCTCTAGAGAGTGGGCGCTGATGACATGTGGAATCTTGTAGAGGATCTTGGCGAAGTGGCCAGCCATATTGGCATACCAAGTATGGGAGTGGACGATATCGACTCCACCTAAATTGGACGCGATCTGCGCATCTGTAATCAGCGCCTGCATTGCAGGATTAAGTTGCTGATCGGCTTCGGATAATTCATAACCAGTCGCATCGGGGCGGGCTTCACCAAAACAGTGGACATCTACATCGACAAGTTCTTTAAGGCTCTTGGCTAGATACTTCACGTGGACACCGGCACCGCCATAAATATGAGGAGGCCACTCTTTAGTAACAAGTCCAACCTTCATACCAGGCTCCCATCTGACGGGTAAGCCCTTATCTTAAGGGCAAATTTAAGATACCGTTTTTCCATGAGCAGTAGAGACGAATTAATCTCCATCGTATTAGCTGGCGGAGAGGGCAAGCGCCTTCTGCCACTTAC
>CAIZHC010000063.1 GCA_903932705.1 uncultured Actinomycetes bacterium
CGGCCATGAGAAGAACATTCTTCAAGGTATCTGCGCCAGTGATTGAAATTCCGAACTTTGAGTTAACGAGTTCGACGAGAGAATCAATTGTGGGGGTATTTGGCGAATCAAAGATCTCATAGGCAGGTGGGGTTTCACCCACGTAAGCATCAACCTTTGTAACCATCGCCTCCACATTTGCGGCGTAGCCACATTTTTCGCAGAGCACATAGGTATCTTCACCGGTTGGGCATGGAGCTAAGAACTCTTCTGATTTAGAGCCGCCCATTGCACCTGACATGGCCGAAACAATGTTGAACTTCAAGCCGAGGCGATTGAAGGTCTTGATATATGCCTCGCGGTGGCGTTGGTAGGAAGCCTCAAGACCAGCATCATCAATATCGAATGAGTAGGAATCCTTCATCACGAATTCACGGCCACGAATTATTCCGCTACGAGGACGTGGTTCATCGCGATACTTTGTTTGAATCTGGTAGATCGACAATGGCAAATCTTTATAAGAAGAGAACTCTCCCTTAACCATCAAGGTGAACATCTCTTCATGCGTAGGACCTAGAAGGTAATCATTTCCCTTGCGATCTTTGAGGCGAAAGAGATCAGGGCCGTACTCGGTCCAGCGATTGGTTGATTCGTAAGGGTCGCGTGGCAAGAGAGCCGGGAAGTGAACTTCCTGGAAGCCGGCGTTATCCATCTCTTCGCGGACGACTTTTTCAACGTTGCGATAAGTGCGATATCCAAGGGGTAGCCATGAGTAAATTCCCGCCGCGACCCGACGGACATATCCCGCACGGACGAGCAGACGGTGGCTGGCAACCTCAGCATCAGCTGGGTCATCGCGCAAAGTGCGCAGCAATAAGGTGGACATTCGCAACATGCGAGAACCTTATCTAACGAGTAAGTGGTTACAGACCGTTCACGGTAGGTGTGCCAGAGGCGACGCCTGCAGCGGCCATCTCATCGGCCAAACGATTGGCTTCAAAGATTAAGGTCTCTACGATCTCCGCTTCAGGAACTGTCTTGATAACTTCCCCGCGTACGAAAATTTGGCCTTTGCCATTTCCTGATGCCACTCCAAGATCTGCCTCACGAGCTTCACCTGGACCATTCACCACGCAGCCCATGACTGCTACGCGTAGCGGAACAGTCATGCCTTGCAATCCAGCCTGAACCTTCTCGGCAAGAGAGTAGACATCTACTTGAGCGCGGCCACATGATGGGCAGGAGACAATCTCGAGTTTGCGTTGGCGCAAGTTGAGGGATTCCAGAATAGAAATTCCTACCTTTACCTCCTCAACTGGAGGCGCTGATAGGGAGACGCGAATAGTGTCGCCGATTCCTTCAGCGAGCAGGATTCCAAATGCAGTTGCGGACTTAATAGTTCCTTGGAAAATCGGACCGGCTTCAGTCACACCGAGGTGAAGTGGGTAATCGCACTGCGCTGCAAGGAGTCGATATGCCTTAACCATGGTTACTGGGTCATGGTGCTTAACCGAGATCTTGATATCAGAGAAACCATGCTCTTCAAAGAGTGATGCTTCCCAGAGAGCTGACTCAGCAAGTGCTTCTGGTGTTGCCTTTCCATACTTCGCTAAGAGGCGAGGATCAAGTGAGCCAGCGTTGACACCGATACGGATTGGAATACCAGCATCGCCGGCAGCCTTAGCGACCTCCTTCACCTTGTCATCAAATTGCTTAATGTTTCCAGGATTAACGCGAACGGCGGCGCAACCGGCATCAATAGCGGCAAAGATGTACTTAGGTTGGAAGTGGATATCTGCAATAACTGGAATCTGAGATTTCTTGGCGATCGCCTTGAGGGCGTCAGCATCATCCTGGCTCGGAACAGCTACGCGAACGATCTGACAGCCAGAGGCTGTGAGCTCTGCGATCTGCTGCAGGGTGGCATTTACATCCGAGGTAAGCGTGGTGCACATCGACTGCACGCTTACAGGGGCATCGCCTCCCACAAGGACGCTTCCTACCTTGAGCTGCTTGCTCTTACGGCGGGGTGCGAGGACTGGCAGTGGAGCTGATGGAATTCCGAGATCGACCATGGCTTTATTCTGCCTCAAATTAGAGATTGAAGTGAACTGGATTGAAGATATCGGCAGCGAGGAGCATTAACGAGAGCGCGACAAGGAATATAAAGACCACGGCTGTGATGGGCATCAACTTTTCAAGGTCAATTGGGTCTGGTTCTGGCAGCGAGCGACGGCGCGCACTCCACCTGCGGTATCCATCAATAACAGCCACGGCCATATGCCCGCCATCGAGTGGCAGAAGTGGCAAGAGATTAAATATTCCGATAAAGATATTGAGGCTGGCGATAATCAAGAGGAATGTCTCGAGTTTGTCGCCAAAGCTCAGCGCATGATTGCTCGCTGTTGCGGCAGAGGCCTGAGCAACTCCGACAACCCCCACTAGACCATTGGCATCGCGCTTTGCGCCAAGGAAGGTCTGCCGGAAAAGTGCCGGAACTTTTCCAGGAAGTGAGATAAGTGATTTGATGCTGGTTGAAAAGAAATTTGAGCCAAGGCTCCATGTATCGTGAACGGAAGTGATAATTCCTTCGCGTTGTAAACCAATCTTGCTGATAATTCCGAGCATCCCGTACTTCTTGCCTTCAACCGTTACCTGTGCCGGGGTTGCACTTATCGAAATTGTCTCTCCAGCGCGGTTAACTTCAAGATTAACCGTCTTACCTGCTGAGTTGCGAATGACGAGCACATCCTTGCTCCAGTTGGTGACCTTCACACCATTTACAGAGATGATGTGATCACCTGGCATCAGGCCTGCGCTCTTGGCAGGTGAAACAGTTGCGCCGGCAGTGCAGGCGCTCGATGTCGCAGTCGTATTAATGCAAGGGAGAACCTGGTCAATAATCGGAAGAGTTGTTGAAACACCAATTCCGAAGAAGATCACGAAGAGAAGTACAAATCCCAAAATGAAGTGGCTGATGGAGCCTGCCGCTAAGACGATTAAACGACGAGGCGCTGATGCTTTAACGAAGGCTCGAGGCGCTTCTTCTTCACTCATCTCTTCATGGATGGACATGCCAATGATGCGGCAATATCCGCCGGCGGGAATGGCCTTAATTCCGAATTCTGTTTCGCCCCTGGTGAAGGACCAGATCTTGTAGCCAAAGCCGAGGAAGAACTCGGTTACCTTCATTCCAAACTTCTTAGCGAAGATAAAGTGTCCGAATTCATGGAGCATGACAGAGAGCAAAAGCGCGACTACAAAAGCTAGAACACCTAGTGCCTGCAACATTATCTCTTCTCCAAAACTAGTGATCGAGCAACCTGACGTGCATCTTCTTCTATCGCACTGACATCGACCAAATCTCGCATGATGGATCCTGAGAGTGCTTCGAGTTTTGCTGCAGTTCCCGCAACCACTTCAATGATTGAAGTAAAAGGAATTTCACCACTCATAAATGATGCAACGGCAACTTCATTTGCAGCATTAAATACAGCGGGCAATCCCCCACCTAACTTTCCACAATGTCTAGCTAAATTAATTGCAGGAAATCTGCTCTCATCTATCGGTGCAAATGTCCACGAGTGCGGCTGGGTCCAATCAACTGCCGAGGTTGCACGAGCAGTCCGGTGAGGCGTTCCCATCGCGTAGGCAATGGGGCCTTTCATATTTGGAGGGCTCAACTGGGCGATAGTTGCACCATCGACAAACTCAACCATGGAGTGAATTACAGATTGTGGATGAATGACTGCATCAATCTGCTCATAAGGAAGATTGAAAAGATAGTGCGCCTCAATGATTTCGAGTCCCTTGTTAACGAGAGTCGCGGAGTTGATAGTGACAACTGGACCCATCGACCAGGTTGGATGTGCAAGGGCTTCGGCTAAGGTAACACTCGACAAATCTTGCTTATCTCGGAAGGCTCCACCACTGGCAGTTAAGATTGCTCGCTTTACCTCGCCTCGAGATCCAGCCATAAAACATTGGTAGAGCGCGCTATGTTCTGAGTCCACCGGGATGATGCGATCTAACCCAAATGCGGATACGAGATCTCCACCGGCAACTAATGATTCTTTATTTGCTAAGGCAACTTTATTTCCAACTGCGAGGGCTGCAAGAGTTGGTCCAAGTCCAATCGAACCCGTAATTCCATTGAGCACGATGTCGCAAGGAATTGATGCGATTTCAGTTGCTGCCATCGGACCATCAATGACTTCAATCCCCTGCGCTAACTCCCGCGCTTGGGCTCCACCTTGACTCACGCCAATGACTTTAACGCCAAATTTTTCTGCCTGGGCAATCAACGTTGGAATATTGCCTCCGCCAGCGGCCAATGCAACAACCTTAAATATTTCAGGATTAGCAGCGATTACTTCCAGCGCTTGAACACCGATAGAACCCGTGGAACCTAAGATGACTATCTCGCGCACGGGGATATCTTCCACTATTTCGCTGGGGATGTGCTGTCTCGCTCCGCCGCAGCCAACTGCCCGCAGGCTCCATCAATTTCACGGCCGCGGGTATCGCGAACTGTTACTGGGACGCCGTAGCTCTCCAAGATTGAGACAAATGTTGCCTCATCTGCTGGACGAGAGGCTGTCCACTTAGAACCTGGTGTGGGATTGAGGGGAATGAGGTTAACGTGAGCATTGCGATTCTTGAGTAATCGTCCAAGCAAATCAGAGCGCCACGCTTGATCATTAATGTCGCGAATCAAGGCATACTCGATTGAATATCGGCGACCGGTTTTATCGGCGTAGGCATCTGCTGCAGCTAATACCTCTTTAACCTTGTAACGAGAGTTGATAGGGACGAGAGAATCACGAAGTTCATCATCAGGTGTGTGAAGCGAGACCGCGAGAGTTACGGGAATATCTTCCTGCATCAATTTTTCAATCCCGTTTACGAGTCCCACAGTTGAAACCGTTACAGAGCGTGCACCGATTCCCAAGCCATCTGGTTGTGGGGCGGTGATATTTCGAACTGAGCGAATCACGGCGTTGTAGTTAGCAAGTGGTTCGCCCATCCCCATAAAGACCACATTTGAAAGTCGAGTTGGTCCCCCTGGTAATTCACCTTCGGCACATGCACGAGCGGCGGCAACAACTTGTGCAGTGATTTCGCCGGCTGTCAGGTTTCGAGTCAAACCCGCTTGGCCCGTAGCGCAGAACGGACAGTTCATGCCACATCCAGCTTGAGATGAAATACAGACAGTCGTGCGATCGCTGTAACGCATGAGAACGCTCTCGACCAGAACACCATCGTGCAACTTCCACAAATCTTTGCGAGTAGTTCCACCATCGCACTCAATGGATCGAACAAGAGTGATGAGCTTCGGAGTGAATTTCTCGGCGAGCAAGGTACGCATCTCTTTCGGAATATCGCTCCAGGTCTCAGTCTCATCGTTGTGATGAGTAAAGAAATGGGTTGCAACTTGATTTGCCCTGAAGGCGGGAATCCCGAGCTCAAGCGCTAACTCTTTACGACCAGCAGGGTCAAGATCGGCGAAATGGCGTGGTGGCTTTACGCGCTGCTTCGGTTCATCGAAGACTAATTTAAGTGAATTATCGTCAGCCATGAGTTCCGCCTATAACTTGAAGTGCTGTATGAGTTCGAAGACGAACCAGACCGATGGTGCTGTGAAAAGTAGTGAATCCACGCGATCGAGAATGCCACCGTGTCCAGGCAAAATCGTTCCCATATCTTTTATATGTAGATCGCGCTTTACGGCAGATTCAATGAGATCGCCACATGTAGCGGTAATAACTCCGAGAACTCCAACGATTGCTCCAAACCACCAGCGATCATCGAGAACATAGACAAAGACCAAGCCAGCTCCAATTGTGGTTGCAACTATCGCCCCAGCTAAACCTTCCCAAGTTTTCTTTGGACTGATATGTGGGGCCATTGGATGTTTCCCAAATAGAACACCGGAGAAATATGCGAAGGTATCGTTGAAGCTAACAAGAACAACGAGGGTAAAAATCTTTGAAATCGGATCTTTAGAGTGAGCTAGCAATAGAACAAAACCGGCGAGAAAGGGGATATAGAAAAGGGCAAAGACCGCAGAGGAAGATCTCTTCACGAAATCTTTGGGAGATTGAAATAAGAGGAAAACCACAATATTGGGTATTGCAATCGCCAAAGAAACAGAGAGGCCATCAATACCTTTGTACCAAGTCGCAGCCAAGATTCCTGTTGCGGCTAAATAGAGAGGAATCTCCGGAAGATTTATATCGCTGGATTTGTACGCTCTTACGATTTCGCGAATCGCCAAGATAATTGCGACCCAGACAAGGGCGGCAAATATATCGGGACGTATCTTCAGTGAACCAAAGATGGCGCCAAGCATTAAAAACGAGACTGCAATAGATGGAATCAGCTGCCTTCCGGCGCGCTTATTAATTGCCTCGTTTATCGAATGCAGATCATCCATCGTCAATGTGAACCCGTAAGGTGAATTACACCTCGAGGAGTTCGGTCTCCTTATGCTTCAGGAGTTCATCAATTTTCGCTACGTGATCAGTTGTAACTTTCTCTAAATCTTTCTCAGAGCGAGTGAGGTCGTCCTTGCCAATCTCGCCATCTTTCTCGAGCTTCTCCATCGTCTCTTTTGCAGCGCGACGGATATTGCGAATAGAAACGCGGGACTCCTCCGCCTTGGTGCGAGCAACTTTGATGAAATCTTTACGACGTTCCTCAGTTAATTGTGGGAAGTTGACGCGGATAACAGCGCCATCACTTGCAGGGTTAACGCCAAGGTCAGAATCGCGAATCGCCTTTTCGATGGAGGCCATTGCACCCTTATCGAATGGAGAGATGATTGCCATGCGAGCCTCGGGAGTCTGGAAGGTGGCGAGCTGTGCAAGCGGGGTGTAGGTGCCGTAGTAATCAACCATGATCTTTTGGAACATCGCTGGGTGGGCGCGACCGGTGCGGATTGCACCGAAATCCTCTTTGGCAACCTCAACGGCTTTGCTCATCTTTGCGCCAGCATCAGCCAACGTCGTTGCTAAATCAGACATCTTGCTCCCTTAAAGAACCTTTAAAAATCGAACAACCGCTTAGGAGACTAGGGTACCAATTGCTTCCCCACGTACCGCACGAGCGATATTGCCCTTGTTTTTCAGGTCAAATACGACGATTGGCAACTTATTTTCGCGGCAGAGGCTAAAAGCAGCAGCATCGGCAACGGCCAAGGACTTGGCAATAACTTCATCAAAGCTGATGGATTCGTACTTAGTCGCTCCAGGATCTTTCTTTGGATCGGCGGTGTAGACGCCATCGACACCGCTCTTGGCGAGCAGAAGTGCTTCGGAACCAATCTCAAGCGCGCGCTGCGCGGCGACGGTATCGGTTGTAAAGAAAGGCATTCCAGCTCCTGCGCCGAAAATTACGACGCGACCCTTTTCAAGGTGGCGAATGGAGCGACGTGGGATGTAGGGCTCAGCAACCTGTCCCATAGTGATTGCAGTTTGGACACGGGTTTCAATGCC